>JBLIIN010000052.1:0-9649 GCA_047635075.1 Methylophagaceae bacterium
ACCTACCGGTTGTTGTTGATCATGAAATCGGTAAGTTGGGACTAAGTATCAGTTCCGGTCTGCGGTTGAGAGTTGTATCGCCATTTGTCAGCAAAAGGAGCCGAGGTTATTTATGTGCCTTCTGTTTGTTTCATATACTGGTAAACACCATTGGTTACCGTTATTAACGGCACGTGTGATTGAAAACCAAGTCTATATCGTAGGAGCGAATCAATCGGGCAAGCATGATTAGGGGCGTACTTCTTATGAAAGCAGTGTGATTTTTGATCCTTGTGGGTAGTGTTGTGTGTTGCGCACCTGAGTGCCCGGGTTTAATTTCGGCGACTATCAATTTGAATTACCTGCGTGAAGTGGGGCGGAGCATGCCAATGCTAAGCCATCAGCGCCTAGAATTGTATCAAACCAGCTGACGTCATTAGTCTCTTCTAGACTGACTGCGTCGACGGAACCATTTTTACATGGACTTGGTTGCCCTTATTACGCTAAAATTACGAGGATTTTGTGTGGGTTAAACGTTCGGTTTTTCCTAAATTTTTCTGTTGGAGGTTTCCTTTGCGAACAAGCGCTTTACTCGCTCTTGAAGATGGCACAGTATTTCACGGCGAATCAATTGGTGCTATCGGGCAGTCGATTGGTGAAGTTGTATTTAATACTTCAATGACTGGCTATCAGGAAATTCTGACTGACCCTTCTTACTGTCGCCAAATTGTTACGTTGACCTACCCGCATGTAGGTAATGTTGGTGTCAATGATGAGGACGAAGAGTCTAGTCAAATTTATGCAAGCGGGCTGGTTATTCGTGAGTTGTCACCGATAGTCAGCAGTTGGCGCAGTGAGCAAACTCTAGATAGCTATTTAGAGCAACACAATATTGTGGGTCTTGCAGAAATTGATACCCGTGCTTTAACTCGTCACTTGCGTGAAAATGGTGCGATGAAAGGTTGTATTATTGCTGGCGATAATATTGATGTTCAAGCAGCTATTGCAGCGGCAAAGTCCTTTGAAGGTCTTGAAGGGATGGATCTCGCTAAAGTGGTATCAACAAAGAGCATATATGACTGGAATAACGGCTGCTGGCACTTATTGGGTGAAAATAAAGTAGCTCCTGAACGTTTTCATGTTGTGGCTTATGATTTTGGTGCAAAAAGAAATATTTTAAGAATGCTGGTTGAGCGAGGTTGCCGTTTAACGGTTGTGCCTGCTCAGACTTCAGCAGCCGAAGTCATGGCAATGAATCCTGATGGTGTCTTTTTATCAAACGGTCCGGGCGATCCCGAGCCTTGTGATTATGCAGTTACCGCGATTCAAACATTATTGACTGCGAATTTACCAATTTTCGGCATTTGCCTAGGACATCAGCTGTTAGCATTAGCTTGTGGTGCTAAAACAGTTAAGATGAAATTCGGTCATCATGGTGCGAATCATCCGGTACAAGAAGGTCTAGCAGGATTAGTGATGATTACTAGCCAAAACCACGGCTTTGCGGTCGATGAAGCCTCATTACCGGAGGTGCTAGAAGCAACGCACTTTTCTTTATTTGATGGGACTTTACAAGGTATCCATCATAAAATGAAACCCGCCTTTAGTTTCCAAGGTCACCCAGAAGCCAGTCCCGGTCCGCAAGATGCGGCGCCCCTCTTCGATCACTTTATCGATCTTCTAGCAAACGCAACAGGACAGTAACACCGATGGCAAAACGTACAGATATCAAAAGTATCCTGATTTTGGGTGCAGGCCCGATTGTCATTGGCCAAGCCTGTGAGTTCGATTATTCTGGTGCCCAAGCCTGCAAAGCATTACGTGAAGAAGGTTATCGCGTTATTTTGGTTAATTCGAATCCGGCGACGATTATGACGGATCCAAATATGGCCGATGCAACCTACATAGAGCCAGTGACTTGGCAAGCGGTGAGTAAAATTATTGAGGTTGAAAAACCGGATGCTGTTTTACCAACAATGGGCGGTCAAACAGCCTTGAACTGTGCTTTAGATTTAGAGCGTGAAGGCATACTTGCTAAGTTCGGCGTTGAAATGATTGGTGCTGACAGTGAAGCAATCAATAAAGCGGAAGATCGTGACCTATTCCGGACAGCGATGCAGAAAATTGGCTTAGACATGCCTAACTCAGCCATTGCGCATACATTAGAAGAAGCATTAGAAGTACAAAAACAGTTTGGTTACCCAACCATTATTCGTCCTTCATTTACAATGGGGGGAAGCGGCGGGGGTATTGCTTACAATAAAGAAGACTTTATTGATATTTGCCAACGTGGCTTGTACCTTAGCCCGACATCTGAATTGTTGATTGAAGAATCAATTATCGGTTGGAAAGAGTATGAAATGGAAGTGGTGCGAGATCGTAAAGATAACGCCATTATTATTTGTTCAATTGAAAACTTTGATCCAATGGGTGTGCACACTGGTGATTCGATCACTGTTGCCCCTGCTCAAACGTTGACCGATAAAGAATATCAAATCATGCGGAATGCTTCTTTGGCTGTTTTACGTGAGATTGGTGTTGAAACCGGCGGTTCTAACGTGCAGTTTGCAGTTAATCCAGAAAGTGGTCGATTGATCATTATTGAGATGAACCCAAGGGTATCGCGTTCATCGGCGTTGGCATCAAAAGCGACCGGCTTTCCCATTGCGAAGGTGGCAGCTAAATTAGCGGTGGGTTACACATTAGATGAATTACAAAACGAAATTACCGGCAACACAACGCCTGCTTCGTTCGAGCCGACGATTGATTATGTCGTTACAAAAGTGCCGCGGTTTACTTTTGAGAAATTTCCCCAAGCCGATAATCGTTTAACGACGCAAATGAAATCAGTGGGTGAGGTGATGGCGATTGGCCGTAACTTTCAGGAATCACTACAAAAAGCATTGCGGGGCTTAGAGATAGATCGTGATGGTTTAACTGAAGTAATGGATTTAACGGCAGATGATGTAGCTGCTACATTGCGTCGAGAATTAAGGTTGCCAGGATCAGACCGCCTTTGGTATGTAGCAGATGCATTCCGTTATGGCTTTAGTTTTGATGAAATCCAAGGATTAAGTCATATTGACCCTTGGTTTTTGATTCAAATACAAGAGCTCGTTAGCATTGAGACCGACTTACGTGGCCGCTCACTCGCTGAATTAAATGTGACTGAGCTTCGTGGGTTAAAACGAAAAGGTTTCTCTGATTCTCGATTAGCAAAGTTATTACAGAAAACTGAAAAGCAAGTTCGTCAATATCGTCATGATTTGAATGTCCGTCCTGTTTATAAAAGGGTTGATACTTGTGCGGCAGAATTCGCGAGCTCAACGGCTTATATGTATTCTACTTACGAACAGGTGTGTGAATCCAACCCCACCGATCGTGAGAAAATCATGATTCTAGGCGGCGGGCCAAATAGAATTGGCCAAGGTATTGAGTTTGATTATTGTTGTGTTCATGCAGCTTTGGCTCTGCGTGAAGACGGTTTTGAAACCATTATGGTGAACTGTAATCCTGAAACAGTTTCTACGGATTATGATACGTCTGATCGTTTGTATTTTGAGTCGCTAACTTTAGAAGATGTGCTTGAAATTGTTGCAATTGAGAAGCCAAAAGGTGTGATTGTGCAATACGGAGGTCAAACGCCATTGAAACTGGCACGGGCTTTGGAAGCAGCGGGTGTGCCCATTATTGGTACATCTCCTGATGCCATAGATCATGCAGAAGATCGTGAGCGTTTTCAACAAATGGTTGAGAAGCTTAATTTATTACAACCGCCTAATCGTTTGGCATTTTCTGCTGATACAGCAGTAGCCTTAGCAGCTGAAGTTGGCTATCCGCTGGTGGTTCGTCCCTCTTATGTTTTAGGCGGACGTGCTATGGAAATTGTTTACAACGAAGATGAGCTGAATCGCTATATGAAGACAGCAATTCAAGTGTCGAATGATTCCCCCGTTTTATTGGACCGTTTCTTAGATGATGCGATCGAAGTTGATGTTGATGCAATCTGTGATGGTAAAGATGTGCTAATAGGCGGCATCATGGAACATATTGAACAAGCAGGCGTCCATTCTGGTGACTCTGCTTGCGCGCTACCGCCCTATAGCTTGAGCGAAGATGTCAAAGATAGGATGCGTGATCAAGTACGTCAGATGGCAATAGAATTAGGCGTGATTGGTTTGATGAATACCCAATTTGCAATTCAAGGTGAAAACATTTTCATACTAGAAGTGAATCCACGTGCTTCTCGAACTGTCCCGTATGTATCAAAAGCGATTGGGGTGCCTTTAGCGAAAGTTGCTGCCCGTTGTATGGCCGGTCTTAGCTTGGTTGAACAAGGTGTAACGAAAGAGGTGATTCCTGATTATTACTCAGTAAAAGAAGCTGTTTTTCCTTTCATTAAATTCCAAGGTGTAGATCCTATTTTGGGCCCAGAGATGAAATCGACGGGTGAAGTAATGGGAGTGGGACGTACTTTTGGCGAAGCTTTTGCTAAATCTCAGTTGGCAGCAAGTGTGACCTTACCTACCGGAGGTAAAGCTTTTATTAGTGTGAGAGAAGTGGATAAATCTGCCGTTGTGAGCGTGGCCAAAAATTTGTTGGCCTTGGGGTTTTCTCTACTTGCAACTCGTGGAACACAGGTTGTATTGGAGGACGCTGGCGTGTCTTGTGAGCAAGTTAACAAAGTTGCTGAAGGTCAGCCTCATATTGTAGACATGATTAAAAATGATGAGATTGCTTTAATCGTGAATACCACAGAAGGCCGTCAATCTGTTGCTGATTCGCGTGAAATTCGTCGTGCTGCACTTCAGCATCAAGTTAACTATACAACAACATTGGCCGCGGCACGTGCCACTTGCCAAGCTTTAGAAAGTGAAGATACTGGCTCAGTGAATTGCCTGCAGTCACTACATGGAGAACTGTAACAATGACCGTCCCGATTACGTTACGTGGTGTGGAAGCATTACGAAAAGAGTTAAAGCATTTAAAATCAGTTGCAAGACCTGAAGTCGTGGCTGCAATTGCCGAGGCGCGAGCGCATGGTGATTTGAAAGAAAATGCTGAGTATCATGCTGCTAAAGAGCAGCAAAGCTTTATTGAAGGCAGGGTTAATGAGTTAGAAAGTGCGCTTTCGTTGGCGCAGGTCATTGATGTATCTTCATTATCACAAGATGGACGTGTCGTATTTGGCGTGACGGTTGAGCTACTCAACATTGAAACTGAGGCGACAGTTTCCTATCAGGTTGTAGGTGATTACGAGGCTGATATTAAATTAAACCGGGTCTCAATTAGTTCTCCTATTGCCCGCGCACTAATTGGGAAGGGAGTTGATGATATAGCAACAGTTCAAGCCCCGAGTGGTGCGATTGAATATGAAATTGTGTCAATCAAGTACGTTGCTTAGGTTGATAACGTGACAACAGGAATTGTTGGGGAACGCTTATTGTTGACCCTGTGGATTGGCAGTTTATGGGCGATTGGTTACATTGCTGTGCCGCTGAGTTTTGTCCATTTCGATGATAATGTAGTCGCTGGTGAGTTTGCAGGCCGTCTTTTTACGATTGTTGACTACTTGGGTTTAGCGTGTGGCAGTGTATTGGTCGCTCGATATGCTCTGTTAGGTCAGGGAGTCATGATGTTATGGCGTTTTTGGGTGACTTTGTCGATGCTGTTACTTGTTGCTTTTCTTCATTTCTATTTACAGGTTGAAATGGCGGAGATTAAGCAATTCGATTGGCGCCAAGATGTCGAGTTATCCGAACGTTTTGATTTTTTACATCATTTTAGTACCGGGGTTTATATGGTTCTTAGTGTATTAGGTTTGGCACTAGTAGCAACGCAATATACACCCGCTGGCGATTTATAATGGCGAAGAGTAAGTCTAGTAACAATTGGCTACGAGAACACTTTGATGACCCCTACGTCAAAAAGGCTCAGAAGGCAGGATATCGCTCAAGAGCGACATTCAAATTAGAAGAAATTGATAAAAAAGATAAGTTAATTCGACCGGGAATGGCAGTGGTAGATTTAGGCTCATCCCCTGGTGGTTGGTCTGATTATGCCTTGCGGAAATTAGGGGATAAGGGCACAGTTGTCGCCTTAGATATTTTAGCGATGACACCTTTAACAGGTGTGCACTTCATTCAAGGTGACTTTCGGGAAGATGAAGCCTTAAATGAACTTAATTTAGTTTTAAACAGTCAACTTATAGACCTTGTATTATCAGATATGGCCCCCAATATTACTGGTGTGGATTCAATAGATCAGCCGAGTAGTATGTATTTAGTGGAACTTGCTTTGCAATTTGCAATAGAAAATTTAAGCAAACAAGGCGGTTTTCTGGTAAAAGTATTCCAAGGTGAAGGGTTTGATGCTTATCTAAAAACAATGCGAGACAGTTTTCAGAAAGTAGTAACAAGAAAACCTGATGCATCACGTGCTAGAAGTCGCGAAGTTTATTTATTGGGACGTGGCTTAAAGTAACGTGCTAAACAGTTATATAGGGGTAAAGAACGTTGAATGATATTATGAAAAACATCGCCTTATGGGTCGTCATTGCAGTCATTTTGATGTCGGTATTTAATAATTTTGGACCGAGGCCGGAAAAACCAAGCGATATGGATTACTCGACATTCATTACGAGTGTTAAAAACGGCGCTGTTTCCTCTGTTAACATCCAAGACAGAACGATTACAGGCACATTAACAGACAACTCTAAGTTTACAACTTACAGTCCAAGTTATGATCCAGGCATGATGGGTGATTTGTTAAACAACGGTGTTCGAGTTGAAGCGAAGCCACCAGAAGAGACTAGCGTTCTGATGCAAATCTTTATCTCATGGTTCCCAATGCTACTACTAATAGTTGTTTGGGTTGTCTTCATGCGCCAAATGCAGGGTGGTGGTGGTGGCGGCAAAAATCCAATGTCATTCGGTAAAAGCAAAGCCAAAATGCTGAATGAAGATCAGGTTAAAGTGACTTTCAAAGATGTGGCTGGTGTTGAAGAGGCCAAAGAGGAAGTGGGCGAACTAGTAGAGTTCCTTCGTGAACCCAGTAAGTTCCAAAAATTAGGTGGCAAAATTCCACGCGGTATTTTGATGTGTGGTTCGCCGGGAACGGGTAAAACACTACTTGCAAAAGCAATTGCGGGTGAAGCGAAAGTCCCATTCTTCACGATCTCAGGTTCTGATTTTGTTGAGATGTTTGTAGGTGTTGGTGCGTCGCGTGTCCGTGATATGTTCGAACAAGCTAAAAAGCACGCGCCATGTATTATCTTTATTGATGAGATTGACGCGGTAGGTCGCAAACGTGGGTCAGGAATTGGCGGGGGTAACGACGAGCGTGAACAAACATTAAATCAACTTTTGGTTGAAATGGATGGCTTCGAGGGCAATGAAGGCGTCATCGTAATCGCAGCAACTAACCGCCCTGATGTCCTTGATGAGGCATTACTACGTCCAGGCCGCTTTGATCGTCAAGTTGTTGTTCCATTGCCAGATATTCGTGGTCGTGAACAGATTTTGAACGTTCACTTAAGTAAAGTGCCAGCATCAGAAGATGTGAAATCATCATTAATCGCACGAGGAACGCCAGGTTTTTCCGGTGCTGACTTAGCTAACTTGGTTAACGAAGCGGCGTTATTTGCTGCAAAATCGAGTCAACGTTTCGTCACGATGAACGATATGGAGAAAGCAAAAGACAAAATCATGATGGGTGCCGAAAGAGCCTCGATGGTGATGAGCGAGAAAGAAAAAGAATTGACGGCATACCATGAGGCTGGCCATGCAATAGTAGGTCGTCTTCTTCCGGCGCATGACCCTGTTTACAAGGTGAGTATCATCCCACGCGGTCGGGCACTTGGTGTGACAATGTTCCTTCCAACGGAAGATAAATACAGTAACAGTAAGCTCCAGTTAGAGAGCCAGATTTCGACTCTGTACGGTGGCCGTATTGCTGAGGAAATGATTTACGGTGCCGATGCGGTTACTACAGGCGCCTCTAATGATATTGAACGAGCTACGGAAATCGCACAAAGTATGGTTACAAAATGGGGACTGTCTGATCACATGGGTCCATTGGCATACGGAAGCGAAGAGGGTGGTAATTTCTTAGGACAAGGGGGAGCAAGCTCGAAAGCGATATCAGACGTGACTGCTAAGCAGATTGATGAAGATATCCGAGCTGTAATTAATCGTAACTATCAACGTGCAGAGCAGTTGTTGACTGATCATAATGAGCAGCTTCACACTATGGCCAAATTGTTAATGAAGTACGAAACCATTGATAGTGATCAAATTGATGCGATTATGGAAGGTCGTGAGCCCGGTGAGCCAAAAGGATGGAGTGATGACAGTTCAAAGCCTACACCACCGCCTTCTGCTAGCGCGCCTGATTCAGAAGAAGCGGGTAAGCCAGCTGATTTATTGCATTAGATAGCAGAGTACTATTGTAGGACTTCGATGATCCTTGATTGTCAGGGCAAGTCACTTGATCTGACTAATCCGCAAGTAATGGGCATTCTTAATGTGACCCCCGATTCGTTTTCGGATGGGGGTCATTTTTTTGCACAAGATTTAGCCTTAAAGCAAGCTAAGCAAATGGTTGCCGATGGAGCTGCAATTATTGATGTTGGTGGAGAATCGACTCGGCCGGGTGCAGCAGTCGTATCAGTTGAAGAAGAAATTGCCCGTGTTGTGCCTGTTATTGATGCGATTCGATCTGAAATTGCTATTCCCATCTCTATTGATACTAGTAAGCCTGAAGTAATGATAGCAGCTGTTGCTGCTGGTGCAGGCCTAATCAACGATGTACAAGGGCTACGCGAGGCAGGTGCATTGGTCGCAGCGGCTCAATTGAACGTTCCAGTCTGTTTGATGCATGCGCAAGGTACACCGCAGACAATGCAAGACAATCCTCAATATGAGCGCGTAGTTGATGATGTCATTACTTTTTTGATGGAGCGCGTCAAGGCTTGTGAGTCAGCTGGGATTGCCCGAGAAAAGCTTATTTTGGACCCGGGCTTTGGCTTTGGTAAGCGTGCGCGACACAATCTACGGTTAATGAAGCATTTAAGTTGCTTAGTTGACACTGGTTTTCCTATTTTGATTGGTGTTTCACGGAAATCACTTATTGGAAAGTTGTTAAATGTTTCTGTTGAAGAACGTTTGGCTGGTAGTTTGGCATTGGCCTCTTTGGCAGTATGGCAAGGCGCAAAAATCATCCGGACACATGATGTCCGAGAGACCGTTCAAGTTGTTAATTTATGTAATTATGTAATCCAGGTAGAAGAGTGTGACTAAAGAGCAAAGACGTTATTTTGGAACTGATGGTATCCGTGGCCGAGTCGGTGATGGTGCCATTACCCCTGATTTTGTATTAAAGCTAGGCTGGGCAGTTGGCAGAGTGTTAGCTAAAGAAAAGAACAGTCGCGTATTAATTGGTAAAGATACAAGAATTTCAGGCTATATGTTTGAGTCTGCACTTCAAGCTGGCTTGTCAGCAGCGGGTGTTGATGTTTATTTGTTAGGACCCATGCCCACCCCCGGTGTAGCTTATTTAACGCGTACATTTCATGCGCGGGCTGGTATTGTTATTAGTGCATCACACAATCCTTATCACGATAATGGCATTAAGTTTTTTTCAGCTGAAGGGACAAAACTATCTGATGAGA
>JBLIIN010000053.1:0-9253 GCA_047635075.1 Methylophagaceae bacterium
TTAAAAGGACGTCTCTCAATCCAATCTGTTCCTGGTCAAGGATCCAGCTTTAATATTCGACTCCCATTGACACTCTCAGTCATGCAAGCATTATTGATTGGTTGCTCAGATGGTCAATATGCCGTCCCCTTAGCTTCAGTCCATGCTGGCGAACGCATATCTGTAAAAGAAGTCAAAAAACTACTCGCTCAAGGTGATGATGCCAGATATGAATTTAACGGTAACAGTTATAAGTTCATGGCCCTTGCCAGCCTACTTAACCAGCCCTTTAAGCTCCAAGATGAGCGCGCACCCAAACTACCCCTGTTGCTGTTTAATTCCGGTGAAGTACAAGTTGCACTCGTCGTTGACTCAATTAATAGTAGCCGAGAAATTGTCTTAAAAACTGTCGGCGAGCAACTGGGTCATATCACGGCTATTAATGGCGCCACCATCTTGGGTGATGGTCAAGTCGTGTTTGTACTCGATATCCCGACTTTAGTAAACACTGTCGACAAAACTATTTCGGCAAGTAATTTACTCAACAGTGCAATTTCTACATTAGAATCTATCCGTAATCGCCTACCTATCGCATTAGTTGTTGATGACTCCATCACTATGCGTAAAGCCTCAGGCAATCTGTTAAAACGTCATGGGTTTGAGGTCATAACGGCTCGTGATGGTATTGACGCCGTTACAATGCTGAATGAACAAGTGCCAGATATCATTCTACTCGATGTTGAAATGCCAAGAATGGATGGCTTTGAATTTGCAACGCTGGTCAGAAACGATGAACAATTCAGTCAGATTCCTATCATTATGATTACGTCACGAACCGGCGACAAACATCGCAGGCGAGCGCGTAACATAGGGGTCAATGCTTATCTTGGTAAACCATACCAAGAAGGCGAATTAGTCGATACCTTGCAAAACCTACTGGGTACAAAGTACCCAGACCACGATTAAAAAAAGTGCATAATTCAGGAAATCCTAATGGTTGAACTTTCTACTGACTTTATTCCCTGCATGCTTATTCCGCTGCACCAACATTATTTGTTGCTACCGAATACCACAATTGCAGAAGTCATCCCCATGCCAAGAATCACCATGGCCGAAGACAAGCCCAGCTATTTTATTGGACAGTACCCATGGAAAACTCATCGACTCGCGATTCTTGACCTTGAAAATCTAGTAGAGAACGAGGATGGTCATAGCGAGCAAGCAAACAAGCTATGCATCATCTACAGCATTAACCAAGAAACTGAACTACAAGCCTACGCGCTGCCATGTCATGGTGCTCCCCAACTAATTCATCTCAATGAAACGGCACTTAAATTAGTCGATGACAGAGACACCACATCAGAATTTTTACATTGTCGTACCCATATCGGAAATAAAGTTGCTTATATTCCTAACCTCGACAGACTAGAAGAACTTGTCCTACAACACCGTTAAAAAATGTAAAAATTAGCCATTCACCATAGAATTTTTAGTTTATGATGTCTTCATGGTTTTTTCAAAAAAACGGCTACTTTTTTGCCTTGCTCTCGTCATCCCTTTACTCTGCCACTCAGCTGAAGATGAAGCTCTACAACAGCAAAGGACTGAATTTAAACTGGCACTGAAAGCGCTACAAGGTGAACAATTTTCAACATTCTTTTCTCATCAAAAAAAACTCGGAAATTATCCTTTAAAAAACTATCTCGAATATCATTATCTGCTTAATCACCTTGATACAGCAGACGTTAACTATCTCAGTCAATTTATTAAACAAAATAGTCATAGTTTCTACGCAGATAGACTTCGTAATGCCTGGCTAAACAAGCTTGCAAAAAACAAGCAATGGCCACAATACATCGAACAATATGCTCTCCCTCAAAACAGTGCCCGACAGTGTACAAGACTGACAGCGCTCATCAAAACTGGACGGCAGCAACAAGCTTTTAAAGAACTACCTGCACTTTGGTTAGTGGGCGAATCTCAACACAAAAACTGCGATAGCGCATTCCAACTATTTGAAAATAAAGGAAAGCTGACAGAGCAACTACGTTGGCAAAGATTAGCCCTTGCTATTGAACAACAACATTTCTCTCTCGCCAATTATCTAGCCAAGTCAGTTAATCATTCCACGGCCGCTAAAAGTTTAGTCTCTCGATGGCAAAGTATGCACAAAAGGCCCCTTAGTCAGCTTCAACTGATGCCGATGCAAACAACTAAGCAGCTGGGGCTGCCCAAATTCATTGAACCACAAATACAAGATCAAGCACTTATTGAATACGGTTTAACCCGCTTAGCCAGAAAATCAGCTGAAAAATCCTTTGCCCAGTGGCTAAGGTTAAAACAACAATATACTTTTAGTCCAGATCAACAACATTTCATACAAGGCAGTATCGCGACCCGCGCCGCACTCAATAGACAAGACAATACTCTCCACCTCTACGGCGACACACCCAATCAGCACTGGCGAGCTCGCGCTGCATTGTGGCAACAGGACTGGCCTGAGACACAAAAAGCCATTTATAGCCTTGACTTAGAAGAACAAACTTCTAACCGCTGGCAATACTGGCTTGCACGCAGTTATGCAGCTCAAGGCCAGCAACATAGAGCTGACAGCATTTATCACAAACTGATGGTGGATCGCGATTATTATAGCTTTTTGTCAGCCGACAAATTAGGCAAAAATTATCAAATGAACCACCGGCCACTTGTTTTTAGTCAGCAGCAAGTAACAGCCTTTTCTAATCGTTTAGATATTCAACAACTCCATGAGTTTTATGTCCTCAGCCTGCATACCGAGGCCCACCGACAAGCCTACTACCTCAAACAAACACTCACAAAACATGATTTAGAACTTTTAGCCACGCTGACTCACAATTGGGGATGGCATAACCAAACCATTGCTCTTCTTGGAAAAGCGCAGTCTTGGAATGATCTCAACTTACGTTTTCCTGTCGTCTATGAGGAAAAAATGACGTACGCCAGCAACACAACTAAGCTCGATTCTTCATGGTTGCTTGGCGTTGTCAGACAAGAAAGTGCTTTTAATGTCAACGCTCAGTCCCCTGTTGGTGCTCGTGGATTAATGCAGCTGATGCCTAAAACAGCCCGAGCCATTGCCAAGCGCATCAAAGCACCCCTCAACAATTTATCAGAACTCATCAACCCCAGCCGTAATATTCAATTAGGAAGTGCTTATTTACGCCAAGTCTATGATAGTAACCAGCAAAACCCGGTTCTTGCTTCCGCCGCATACAATGCTGGGCCTCACCGCGTCTCTCGCTGGCTACCTGAAAAAACCATGCCTGCTGATATCTGGATAGAAAATATTCCCTTTAACGAAACGAGAAAATACACTGCTAACGTGATTACTTACGCGGCCATTTTCGATCATCAACGCAATCAAAAAATTATCCCCCTGAACCAACGAATGCCAGCAGTTCATCCAAAAAAACAGTAAACTAACCCTTATGGAAACATATTTAGTTGGCGGCTGTGTCCGCGATAAACTGCTTGCCCTCCCGATTAAAGATCGAGATTGGCTTGTCGTTGGCGCTAGTCCGGAACAAATGCTTAAACTAGGTTTTCGATCGGTCGGCAAAGATTTTCCAGTCTTTCTCCATCCTAAAACCAATGAAGAATATGCCCTTGCTCGAACAGAACGTAAAACTGCGCCCGGGTATAAAGGTTTCGACATCCATGCATCAACCGGTGTCACCTTAGA
This sequence comes from Methylophagaceae bacterium, assembly GCA_047635075.1. Classification (GTDB taxonomy): domain Bacteria; phylum Pseudomonadota; class Gammaproteobacteria; order Nitrosococcales; family Methylophagaceae. Next base: position 3,701 of record JBLIIN010000053.1, read on the forward strand.
ACAAGACCTTGCCCGCCGTGATTTAACCATTAATGCAATTGCTCAAGATAGTAATGGAAATCTCATCGATCCCTACAATGGCCAGCAAGATCTCAAAAACAAAATCCTTCGTCATGTCTCAACCGCATTCACCGAAGATCCTGTTCGAGTATTAAGAATTGCACGCTTTGCTGCGCGTTTTAATTTCACCATCGCTGAAGAAACGAAGGTTTTGATTCAACAAATGGTCACTGAGGGAGAATTGTTACACTTAGTTCCTGAACGTGTATGGCAAGAACTTGCAAAAGCACTACAAACCAAGCGACCATCACTTTTTTTTACTTCCCTTAGAGAGGTTGGAGCATTAATAACACTCTTCCCCGAAGTTAACCGCCTATTTGGTGTGCCACAGGTCCCAAAATGGCACCCTGAAGTCGATACTGGCATTCATGTCATGATGGTCATCGACCAAGCCGCGCGCTTGAGTAATGACATAGCAGTGGTTTTCTCAGCTCTGTGCCATGATTTAGGGAAAGGCACTACACCACAAGACATTCTTCCATACCATGACGGGCATGAAGAACGGGGCATTAAGCTTACAGAACAACTATGCCAGCGCATACGAGCTCCAAAAAACATCACGACCTTGGCAGTTAAAGTCGCTGAATATCACACCCATATGCATTTACTAATCGAGTTACAACCGAAAATCATTCTCGACGTAATTGATGCATTAGATGCCTTCAGAAATCCAACACTCTTTGAACAGTACCTACTCGCGAGTGAGGCTGACTTTCGAGGCCGGCCCGGGTATGAGGATGCTGACATGCCCAATGTCGCCATATTTAAACAATGCTACGAAGCCAGCAAAGCCGTCGATGTCAAAGCCATTGTTGGGCAGGGCCTTGAAGGTAAGGAAATTTCAGAAGCCCTAAGCAAACAACGTGTTCACGCTATCGAAAAAGTTATGGAAAAAGTGAAGCAATACCACAAAAACTAAACAAACTCCGTGATAAATAAAGTAGACTCCCCCTCCAAACGCATCATTAAAATAAAGATTAGGATCTGATACCGTATGAGTAGTGCACTTTCCGCTAACTGGGCCAGCGTTAACGCGACTTGTCAACCTCTAGTCGAGCAACTTATCTCTGATGCCCAAGCTTTGCAATTGGAAGTCAGCACTTTAAGTAATGGCACCCGAATTATCGACGCCGGCATTAACTGCGTCGGCGGACTGGAAGCAGGACGATTAATCGGAGAAATATGCATGGGAGGCCTAGGCACAGTCACACTCGGTTCTAACAGTGGTTTTGATAACTGGCCATGGTCTGTAAATGTACATGCTAAAACACCCTTACTCAGCTGTCTTGGCAGCCAGTATGCAGGCTGGAGCTTGTCGCATAAAAGCGAGAATAATAAATTTTTTGCCTTGGGGTCTGGCCCCGGTAGAGCATTAGCTGGAAAAGAAGAAGTACTTAAAGAATTTGGCTATAAAGACATCGCTGACAGTACATGTATTGTATTAGAAGTCGATCAATTTCCACCGTTAGAAGTGGCTGAGAAAGTCGCTAGAGACTGCGGTATAGAAACGGATAAGCTTACTTTTATTCTAACGCCAACCTCGAGCCTAGCTGGCGTGATGCAAATTGCTATTCGCGTCTTGGAAGTGGCTATGCACAAAGCTCATACGCTCAATTTTCCAATGGATAAAATCATTGATGGCTTCGGCGTCACACCGGTTGCGCCACCCGGCGGTGACTTTATGACAGGCATGGGCCGAACAAATGATGCCATCCTATATGGCGGCTTCGTTCACCTCTTCGTAAAATCAACCGACGACGAAGCCAAAGATTTAGCAGACAAGATGCCCAGTAATACCTCTTCAGATTATGGCCGCCCTTTTGCTGAAACCTTCAAATCCTACGATTATGATTTCTTCAAGATGGATCCGATGTTATTCAGCCCAGCCAAAGTCATTGTCACTAATTCTAGTTCCGGAAAGAGTTTCACGGCGGGTGAATTAAATCAGGTCATGCTAACATCTTCTTTCGGCTTGTAGCTCAATAACAACAGCCTAATGCCTTCACCTAACATCGTCATTTTCAACGACACTCATGGTTGGCACAGCCAACGACTCGTCGATGCCTTAGCTATTTATAGGGTTAAGGTGATATTAGCAGACTTAGCCGACTGCATGATTGATTTTGATAGTTCAAATGGACTCTTTATCCCTGGGCTCAATGGCAGATTGCCCGATGCTGTCATAGTCCGCGGAATCGCCTCAGGCACATTAGAACAAATCACACTCCGAATGGATGTTTTGCATACGCTGGCTGAATTAAACATTCCTGTACTAAATACTGCCAAGGCTATCGAACATACTGTCGATAAAGCCCGAACATCACTCCGCCTGCATCTAGCCGGCATCAATACACCGAGGACATGGGCTTGCGAAAACATTAACAAAGCGCATGATCTCGCTCGACGTCAATTAAAACAAGGCCATACCCTTGTTTTAAAACCACTATTCGGTTGCCAAGGTAAAGGGATAGAAAGAATTACGACCTTGAGTGAACTTGAGCATCAAGCTCCAGTAGGTGGCGCTTTTTATCTTCAACACTACATCGCCCCTTTTACACCGAACCAATGGCAAGATTGGCGCTTAATGGTCATCGATGATAAAGTTGCCGCAGCGATGTCTCGTCATTCAAACCATTGGATAACCAATTTTGCTCAAGGAGCAGATTGCCTAGCAGCCACAGTCAACAAAGAAATGACAAAATTAGCGCTCGATGCCGCAAAATCCGTAGATGCTGCCTATGCTGGGGTTGATATTATTCGAACACAAGATGGTCATTACACCGTTTTAGAAGTCAATAGTGTCCCGGCCTGGAAGGGACTGCAACAAGCAACAGGGATTGATATTGCCGCTCAGCTTGCTAAAGCGATTATCAATCGTCTTACGCAGTCAAAACTAACAGAACATGCTCAGCACTGAACACATAGAAAAAGCTGTCACATGGGCCTGCATACAAGAAGTTTCGGCGCCTAAACCCGGCAATGTTAATTACTTCAGTGATGCCCATAGTATGTCAGTACAAAATTTCTTAGACAGTGCCCATGCGATCGCACCAATCCTCGCTCAAAATGACCAGACTGTTGGTGAAATGATTCTAGGGTCGGTTAAGGCAACGCGCACCGTTGTCGATTGCAATACCAACCTGGGTATCATCCTACTGTTCGCCCCCTTATGCAAAGCTATGGCCGAATGCCAATCGTTTGATGCCCTACCCAGAGTACTCAGCCAGATCCTAAATAGCCTGACAATAAGAGACGCCGAATTAGCCTACCAAGCTATCCAGATAGCTCAGCCCGGCGGCTTAGGAAAAAGCATTGAACAAGATATTTATACGTTGCCAACGGTAACGCTAAAACAAGCAATGATCCTGGCTAAAAACCATGACTCACTCGCAGCACAGTATGCCAACAATTACCACGATATTTTCGAACTAGGTCTGAAAAATTTGACATTGTCGATTAATTGTGGGGAAATCGTTGAATGGGCTACAGCTTTCGCGTATGTTAAGTTCCTATCCGTCACACCAGATAGTTTAGTATGTCGAAAACAAGGACCCAAATGTGCTGCCACAGTGATGAACAGAGCAAAAGGAATTGTTGAAAAAATGAACGGAAACAGTAATCTGAGCCAATATGAGACAGACATCACCCTATGGGATCAAGAATTAAAGCAGAATGCAATTAACCCTGGAACTACTGCAGACATGGCCGCCGCAAGCTTGCTAGTCTATGCATTTTCCCAGTCGCATTCTTAAACCGAATTTCGGTCATCATGTATCCTAGAAAAATGCATGGTACTGAGCAGGGCATACGTTCCTTGAATACGTATAACCTCATCACTCAATTTAGGGTGATGAGTTAATTGAGAATTTTAATAATTTTTTGGAACAGGACAATATAATATGCCAGTTATCGATCGTGTACTTGTAGGTGAATCTCTTGTCATCGAAGATGGAGATCTAGACAACGTTGCTCACATTGACTTACTTATGGGCCCTCGTGGTTCAGCAGCAGAAGATGCTTTCTGCCGCACTATGACAGACCAAAAAGCAGGGGTTAACGGCCTACTAGCTGTAGTTGCTCCTAACCTAATGGTTAAACCTGCGACGGTCATGTTCAACAAAGTAACTATCAAAAACATGAAACAAGCTGTTCAAATGTTTGGCCCAGCTCAGCGCGGCGTTGCAATGGCTGTTGCTGAATGTGTTGAAGATGGCACAATTCCTATGGCTGAAGCTGATGATTGTTTCATCTGTGTTGGTGTTTTTATCTCTCCAACAGCAGACAACGATCAAAAAATTCAAGACTGGAACTACCGCGCTACTAAAGAGTCAATCAAACGTGCAATAGCACGTGAACCAAAAGCAGCTGATGTCGTTGCTCAGTACAAGACTTCTGAGCATCCTTTTGCTGCAAGTTAAGTAACACCTGTATTTAATAACTTCGCCTACCCGTTGGGCGAAGTTATTAGTACTGTTCCAACATGTCCTTCGTCACCATACCATTATGTAAAGCACTGGCTATTAAAGCCTGCTCTACACCTGCTCGCTTCAACAACACCAAATCATTCTGTCCACGCACGCCACCAGCAGCAACTATCTGAACATTTCTTTTTCTCGATGCAATCTCGGCTATTAAAGAAAAGTCTGGGCCCCGCTCAAGACCCACCCGATCCAAATTCATCACAATCACCCTCTCAGGCCAATATTTTGCCTGTTGCAATATTTTCTCATCTCCCAGAAACTGCCCTTGTTTAAAGTCTAAAGACAACACACAGGGTTCAGTATCCTGAAGCAGCGACAATGCTTCCAGACTTTCACTTCCCAATACTGGCACTAGACGATCTGACGATATGACGCGTTGGCTATCGGTTTTATCTCGAATGCCCGCATCAAGCCAAAAAGTCGTCTCTGGAAACAGCTCAAGGCAATGTTGATACAAAACCATCTCGATATTTTGTCCTGAGATGGCATCCAAATCGGCAATGTAAATTATTTTAAAGGGGAAAAAAGACAAGATATCTGCTACAACACCTAGTAAATCCTTTGCTTTAGTCAAAACAGAATCAATCGGCAGATAAGTGTCTCTCTGGCCGGCTTTAGCATGAACAACATCCCCCGCCATCAAATCAATAACCGGTATAATCTCCACTTAACCTCCTAGAGCAAACCTGATGAAACTATTCGTCTATGAACATATCACAAGCGGTGCCCTAGCAGAACATCAACTGCCGACTAGCCTAGCAAACGAAGGCGACCAGATGCTTCTTGCCGCATTAAAAGATTGTCATGACACACAGCGATGCACCCTCTTTACGCAAAGAGATAGCCGGCTTAACGACCTCGACATTGTCGAGCAGAACCCAAATTATTATTGCCATCCAGCAGCTAACCTAATTGACTATCGCCATGCATGGAATAGATGTCTAAACCAATGCGATGCTGTGCTTATTATCGCCCCAGAAACTAATGCTATTTTAGCCACATTACAACAACG
>JBLIIN010000054.1:0-9247 GCA_047635075.1 Methylophagaceae bacterium
AGGCGTGCCCTGCTTGATAAGCGAGCCAGCCATAGGAAGGTCATGGTAATGTTTAGGCCAGTCTACCGCCTCTGGTACGATGATATCGACAGGGGCAAACAATAAATGCAAATGTCTTTTCGAGCCTATCCCCGAATATACCAAGGCGAATGGATCTGTGCAAGCTGCAAGGTGATGATTGAAAATTGCTAGATTGCTATCAATTAATTCAGCTGAAGCACTTAATCTAGGATTGATTTCTAATACTAAGACGCCATCATCTGCTGTGACAATAAAGTCTAAACTATTAAAACCTCGTAGGCTTAACTTAGCAACAAGCTGTCGGATGTACGCTTCTATTTTATGTTGTATCGAGTTAGAAAGTAGGTACGGAGCACTTAATCCTGAGTGGGTAAAGGGACTGTTTGAATGACCTCGCCGAAATTGTTGATTAAAACTAATAATGTGAGTTGTACCGCCATTTGCCAAGAATAAAACAGAACCTGAGGGGCCATCAATATAGCGTTGATAGTACTGGTTGTTATTCTTGTGTTGTTGCGTAAACTCAGTGATATATTGTCCCCCAAAACCGTAGAAGGGTTTACAAAGCCATCGCCCAGGTTTATCACCATTCACAGCAAGCTGGGTTTCAGGATAGGGAATGGACAGTTGCTCAAGTAACGAGAAAAAGCGAGATGGGGTTTTAACCTGTTCTATTGTCTCTGCACTATTACCGATAAGTGTGATGGTTGTTGGCAGCGAGTTCAAAATGGGAAAAAAAGCTTCAACGCCACTTCCACATACCAATAAACACCGCTGGTTTTGGCTGAGTTCTATAATGGTTTTCAGCACAGTATTTTTATCAGTGAGATCAGTTAGGGGTAACCATCGTTGTGCGATAGCAAGCGTATCTTGATCCCCATAACAATCGGCTACCCATACTGTGTAGCCAGATTGGAAGGCTATTTGGGCTAAAAACCGGCCACTTTGTGCAACAATCAGGATGACTTCTTCTTGCACCCGAGATCGTGCTCTAAACTAGTTTACGAGCATCTTCAAATGCGTTGCGAAAGTCTAAATAAACGGGTTTGTCATTCTCCAGAGTTTGCCGTAAAAGTTCATGTTGCAACTTATATTTTAGATTGCCAATAGCAAGCGCTCCAACGGCAACAGCCCCTTCAGAATTAATGGCGTGAACCAGACTGGCACCCGAGTCCATTAATTCAATGCCTTCAATGCCAAGCGGCGGAATCGCATTAACATCACCTGCGACTTTTAGTTGTTTTGCATCAGCTAAAACTGACGCATTAAGCACCTGAATCCCAGCTTTAGCAGCGCAAAAAACGACGTCGGCATCAGAAATTAAGCGTGCTTTATCAGCATCAGAAGCTGCAGCTGTGGCAGTTAGGTCCACGTTATATCGTCGTTTTGCTTCCGTAGCAAAATCAAGCGCAGTATCTAGTGAAAAGTGATCTACGATAGTTGTATTGGCACCTTGTTTAGCCGCAATTACAGCGGTAGCCAAACCGACAGGGCCCGTACCACCAAAGACGATGGTGTTTGTGCCCTTTAGGTCTTGTTTAAAACGGTTTTTTAATTCACGTTCGACACTGGCAACAAGTGCCGCAGCAGTAGTGAACGCGCCACTAGGGTCAGCAAAAACAGACACTTCAAACGGTGGTATCATTGCTCTTTTTGCGGCATCAAGCATATCCATAGCGACACCGATATCTCGGCCTCCAATGAAAATTCCTGTTCTTTTGACACCACCAGGGCCGCGTGAAAAGATAGCATCTTGTGTCATATCAGTAATTTCATCTAATTGTACATCTTGATGAGGAAAAGCGACGTCGTAACCGGCATCAATGGCCATATTGATATCGAAAGGACTAGTGTGCTTTCTGGGTGTAAACATGTGGATAATTGAACGTTTAGACATGGTGTTTCCTTATTATTTAATAGCCTGTTAACCATCATAATTATTACTGCTTATTCAATTCAATGACAGCCCCTGTCGAGTTGGCATGAGCCGTAATAATTGAATAATCGGTTGCATTATCAAAAGATTTTGCAATTGTATCCTCTAAGTGTTTCGATAAAGTCCGTGCGGCGGCATCACTATCAACAAAAATACAACCCGTTGGCCCCCATGAACTCTGAGCAATACCTGTGTGTCCCTCTGCTTTCGCCTGATTCAATAGCTGAGCAACCTCTGGACTAGTATAACGGCCACCTTGTACTTGTGAGAAATGATCGCCGATTAGGCTTTGAGTTTCTGTGATCGAATGTCCAAAAAGGTGAATATCATGTTCAACCAAAGCAGGCAATAACTTCATTAAGGTGAGATGACAGATGGCTTGAGATTGTGCCAAAGGAAAGGGGGGTAGCGTATTAAAAGCCTTTATTTCAGCCTTACCGTGGACACCTTGACGTGACTGTTCCATGATTAGCAAAATGCGCCATTGTTCTGGATAAACTTGCCTGAGTAACACTGGCGGTACAGTAGAATCAGGCCCTAAACCACCATCGACAATAAAACCTCCGTGATCAAAAGCTGCAATACCAATACCCGAGCGTGAGCCACGGTCTAAAACAGCAGCAAGAGTGGGCGTGTCTATCTTGATATTATAAAGTCGGCATAAAGCGGTACCAACAGCAATGGCTAGTTGAGTCCCAGAGCCTAATCCAGCATGTTCAGGAATGGTCTGCAAAATTGAAATTTGAATAGAGGAGGGTTGCTGTTCAATGATATCGAAGAAATGGCGGCGAAAAACTGCAAGTAAAGCGTTGACCTTTTTTTGTAAATTTGGGGGGATATCATGTCGCACTTCAGACCGACAGAAACGTGCTTCGACAATCGTATGATGGCTGTCAATAGCAAGACCAATGCTACCGAATTTTCGGCCAGTAGCCCCATTGAGGTCTAAAAAGCCAAGATGAAGCCTTGCAGGCGCAGTGACACGAACAAGTGTATCCAAAATGGGTTACCTAATGAAATAAATGAAAGGCTATTGATTATCAACTTTACAAGCAATATCGTAAATCGTTGTTTCGTCAAGAAACTGGTCATTGCTTTCGAAGAGTGTTTCAATTGCACTCCGATGGACTTTCATCTTAAAGTTTCCAATCGCGATGGCACCATAAAAACGAACACCGTCCCTGTCAGCAGCATTGTCCATTACTTCTAGGCCTTCAACACCCTGAGGCGGCACGGCATTAACATCTGCGATTACTTCTAGGTGGTCACTAGTTGTCCAGGCTGATTTGGGTATGACACAGACACCTGCTGGGCCGGCTGCTATAGCAACATGTGCTTCTTTTAGCAAGGCTGAGACTGACTCATCACTGCGAGCTTGTCCAGGTGTGACATCAATGGCATAAGCTTCTTTCATTTGATGGGCAATAGCTTTTGAACGTGCAAGATTCCGGCTGGTAATAACGACCTCACCGGCTCCTTCGTTTAGCAAAAATAAGGCGGCACGCTGGCCAACCGGTCCTGAGCCAATAATCACGACTCGCTTGCCGGTGACGTCATAATTTGTCATTACTTTACGAACAATTGCAGCAGCGGTGGTATTGGAACCATTAGGGTCGAGCATCACAGAAACACTGACGGGCCCAAAAAAAGCTTTTTTAACCGCTTCACCTACTATTTCGCTGGCAGTCACATTCGAGCCACCTATAAATATGGCGCTATGCTTTAAGTTCTTTCCGCCTCGGGTAAAGATCATGCCATGAACATGAGGCGTTACGTTATCTCGAGTAATACCACCATAAGTAATCACGTTATCGACATTTGAATCGTATGCAACAGCCTGATCAAAGGCACTTGGAATTGGATCTGTATCAAGGTGTAATAACAGCTTTTTCATCAATATCTCCATTTCATCAGTATCTCCATGCTTTAACTTTGATTGGACCAAATTAAAATTGGGACGAGAAAGATTTTACAGGAACTCTAGCTTCATAGGTAATCAAAGTGATTCCAGTAGTAGTGGTCACAATAATTTTTGTGAGCATGCTGGTACAATGACGACAAATTTATATTCCAGTAATGTGAGACATATAATCATGACAGTTCGTACCCGCTTTGCTCCAAGTCCCACAGGATATCTACACGTAGGTGGAGCGCGCACCGCTTTATTTTCTTGGTTATATGCCAGGAAACATGGCGGACAGTTTATCCTACGTATTGAAGATACTGACTTAGCACGTTCAACACAAGAATCAGTTAATGCCATTTTAGAGGGGATGACTTGGTTAGGCCTGACTTATGATGAAGGCCCTTTTTACCAAACCCAGCGTTTTGATCGTTACAAGGAAGTCATTACACAATTATTTGAACAAGGTGATGCTTATCATTGTTATTGTTCAAAAGACACGCTGGAAGAGATGCGTGAACAGCAACGAGCCAATAAGGAAAAGCCCAGATATGATGGACGCTGTCGTCATTTAGAAACGCCACCATTGGGAGTGGAGCCTGTGATTCGTTTTAAGAATCCAACAGTGGGGAGTGTCATTGTCAAAGACAATGTTCGTGGTGATGTTGTTTTTCAAAATACAGAACTCGATGATTTGATTATCGCTCGGTCGGATGGATCCCCGACCTATAATCTGACTGTGGTTGTTGATGATATGGATATGGCAATAACACATGTAATTCGAGGTGACGATCATCTGAATAATTCACCAAGGCAAATTAATATTTTCAAAGCTTTAAAGGCAGAAACCCCTGAATTTTGTCATGTTCCGATGATCTTGGGCGATGATGGCGCACGACTATCAAAGCGCCATGGTGCTGTCAGTGTGATGAGCTACAGAGATGAAGGTTTTTTGCCGGAAGCCTTGTTAAATTATTTGGTCCGTTTAGGCTGGTCGCATGGTGATCAAGAAATTTTTTCTTTGGACGAAATGATCCAATTGTTTGATATTACTGACGTTAATAAGGCGGCATCTAGCTTTAATACCGATAAACTTATCTGGCTTAATCAACATTACATTAAAACCAGCTTGCCAGAACACATTGCCCGCCATTTGAGCTATCACATGGGGCAATTAGGCATCGACCCCTCACAAGGGCCAGAATTGATCGAAGTAGTGGCACTTCAGCAAGAACGGGCTAAGACATTGGTTGAAATGGCAGCAAACAGCGCATTTTTCTATCGTATTCCTGAGGGTTATGATCAAAAAGCGGCGAAGAAAAACCTGACGCCTAAGAGCGCTGTCTTTTTAGCCGAGATGAAAGGGCGTTTATCAACAATAGAAACTTGGTTGGCAGAATCGGTACACGATGAAATCAAGGAATGTGCTGAACAGCATGAAGTAGGTATGGGTAAAGTGGCCCAGCCCATTAGAGTAGCCGTGACCGGAACCGCTATCTCCCCCCCCTTAGGCGAGACCCTCGCGGTATTAGGACGCGAGAGAACTTTATCAGCAATTGACCAAGCATTGCTCTGGATCGAAAAGAATGCAGTCGGATAGTCTAGCGGCGCTATTTGACCAGTTTTAAGCTTGGCCGCTCTTTGGTTGGCAATGGTTTTGAGGGAGGTGTTGGTGGGAGTGATTTATCTTCATCAGTAAAGAACATTCCTTCATTATTTTCTTTACCATAAATCCCTTGAATGGCCTCGATAGGAATAAAAAGCTCCATTGCTCTGCCAGAAAAGCGAGCAGAGAAGCTAATCCACTGATTATCAGCTTGAAAGTGTTGGACAGCATCGGGGGCTATGTTTAAGACAATTTTGTCATCATTAATATATTCATCCGGGACCTTAACTCCATCAATCAGAGTGTTGACTAGCAAGTAAGGTGTTAATTTGTTATCTAACAGCCAGTCAAAAATGGCGCGAATAAGGTAAGGTTTTTGAGAAGTCATGATCTCATTGCTCGTTCTTCTTTGGTAAGGCTAGCTTCAAAGCTTGGCCGGTTAAATAAGCGCTTTGCATAAGCATCGACAGCGATGGCTTTGTTAGGCAATGTAATATTAAGCATTGGCAAACGCCAAAGCAAGGGCGCTAAGCAACAATCAAGGATAGTAAAAGAGTCACTGGCAAAGTATGCGTTGGCTTCAAATAACGGTGCTAAGACTATTAAATCCTCACGAAGCATTCGTTTTGCTTCGGTTACTTTTGCTCTTTTCGACCCAGTTAAAGCATCCCAAAGAGAATACCAGTCATGGTCAATACGGTATAGCATTAGCTTGAGCTGCGCTTTAGCAACAGGATCTAAAGGATAGAGTGGCGATTGAATAAAGCGGGCATCGAGATAATCAATAATAATTGTGCTGTCGAAAAGCACCGTATCACGATCAACAAAAACAGGGCTTTGACCATAAGGAACTGCTGCTGCAATTTCTTCTGACCATGGATCAGTGCGACTATTACGAAGCGTTATCGTGATGCCTTTTTCTGCAATTGCAAACCGGGTGCGATGGCATAAAGGACAAAAGGGATCGGAGTAGAGCGTCATCATCGTCGAACTGCCATGGCGGAGGGATTATTTATTTTAAATTTATGAACAAAAAAGCCACTCATTAAATCACACTAATGGACGTCTTCCCAAAAGGCTTTTTTCAACGGGTAGGCAACAAAGAAAAACAAAGCTAAGTAAAGTAAGACCCATTTACCTAACGCTAAGCGTTCTATCTTGGAAGGTTCGCCAATATAGGCTAAGAAATTGACTAAGTCGCGAATCTTTATATTGTATTCGAATGCGGTTGTCTGGTCGTCAGTGATCGCATGGAGTTTGTTGTCACTATTCTTATGCAAATACCCTTGTTCTTGCCATAAAACATGGGGCATGCCGACATCCTTAAAGATCAGATTATTGGTCCCCATTGTCTTGTCACTGTCTAGATAATAATTACGAAGATAACTGTACAGCCAATCCGTTCCTCGAGCACGAGATATAACGGATAAATCTGGTGGTATAACGCCAAACCATTTTTTTGCATCTTCAGGTCGCATCGCGACTGTCATTGTATCGCCTACTTTGTCGGATGCAAACATCAAACTTTCTACTACTTGCGCATCACTTAAGCCTAAGTCTTTGCCCATACGGTTGTAGCGCATATACGCTGCAGAGTGGCAACTTAGGCAATAGTTCATGAAGGTCTTTGCGCCACGCTGCAATGAGGCTTTATCTGACAAATCGATTTCAACAGAATCTAGGTGGACTTGTCCGGAGGCAGCAAAAATGGGACGAGCCATCAAAATAAGGGCAGTTGTGAGGATACCAATGATTAATTTCATCTCATGACACCCTGTGTGGCACAGGTTTATCTTTATCAATGGCAGTATACAAAGGCATGAATAAAAAGAAAGAAAAGTAAAGAGCTGCAAAAATTTGCGCCATTAAGGTGTGGAGGCCTGTGGCAGGTTGCGTACCCAAATATCCAAGTGCCAAAAAGCTAATTGTAAAGATAGTAAGTGCAATTTTAAACAATGGCCCGCGATAACGAATAGATTTGACCGAGCTGCGGTCTAGCCAAGGGATCAAGAAGAGCACTACGATAGCCCCCCCCATTGCTAAAACCCCCATTAACTTGTCTGGAACAGCACGTAAAATCGCATAAAATGGCGTGAAATACCATAGAGGAACAATATGTTCAGGTGTTTTAAGTGGATCCGCGGGTATGAAATTATCTTTTTCTAAAAACCAACCTCCCATCTCCGGCATATAAAATAAAATGATTGAAAATATAAACAAAAAGACAATCACACCGACCAAGTCTTTCACAGAATAATAAGGATGAAAGGGTATGCCATCGACAGGAATACCATTTTTATCCTTTAATTCTTTGATTTCAACGCCATCAGGGTTGTTAGAACCCACCTCATGCAGAGCAAGAATATGCGCGACAACGAGGCCAAGTAAAACCAATGGAACTGCTATTACATGAAAAGCAAAAAAACGATTTAGTGTTGCGTCGGCAACCACAAAATCGCCTCTGATCCAGAGTGCTAAGCCTTCACCAACATAAGGGATGGCTCCAAATAAGGAGATGATGACTTGTGCCCCCCAGTATGACATCTGTCCCCATGGTAATAAGTAGCCCATAAAAGCTTCCGCCATTAAAGAAACATAAATAAGCATGCCAAATATCCAAACTAATTCGCGAGGCTTTTTATAAGAACCGTACAACAAGCCTCTAAACATGTGTAAATAAATCACCACAAAAAAAGCTGACGCACCAGTAGAGTGAAGGTAACGGATTAACCACCCCCACTGAACGTCACGCATAATGTATTCAACGGAAGCAAAGGCTAGCGCCGTATCAGGCTTGTAGTGCATCGTCAAAAAAATGCCGGTGACGATTTGCAAAACCAAAATCACTAAAGACAGGGATCCAAAGAAATACCAAAAGTTAAAATTCTTCGGAGCGTAGTATTGGGCTAAGTGCTCATTCCACAATTTGGAAGCAGGGAAGCGCTCATCAATCCATGTTAACAAACTCATTAGGCGACTCCTTTTGCATCAGCACCAATAAGCAATTGACCATCACCAGTGTAATGATGTGGTGGTACGACGAGATTACTTGGCGCAGGCACACCCGAATAGACACGGCCAGCTAGATCAAATGTCGAGCCATGGCAAGGACAGAAAAAACCGCCTTTCCAGTCAGGGCCTAAATCGTCAGGAGCGAGTTCAGGTCGATGTGTTGGTGAGCAGCCCAGATGGGTACAGATTCCAACCAAAATAAGGATGTCATCGCGAATAGAACGATTAGGATTCTGACAATAGTTCGGTTGCTGTTCAGGGTTGTCACTATCAGGGTCACGCAGGCGAGGGACTAAGGTCGGTAATGCTGACAAGGTCTCACTAGAACGCCGCAAAACCCAGACAGGTTTGCCTCGCCATTCTACTGTGATCATTTGACCGACAGTAAGCTTGCTAATGTCAAGCGTTACAGGGACACCTGCGGCCTCAGCCTTGGCGCTGGGGGACAGTGAAGAAATGAACGGAATTGCTACAGCGATTGCACCAAACCCACCGACAATTGTTGTGGCATTGGTTAAAAACCGGCGTTTATCGACATCGACCGTATTTGTCATTTAGCTATGGCACCCTCTTACAATATGGGTCAGTTTTAGTTGGGGAGCCGAAGCAAACTACACGCGACAGACCTACATTAGTCAAAGTTCAACTGGAATCTTAGCACAGACATTTAGAGTTAGAGCAAGCATAGGTGCGGAATTAGGGGTTTCTACTTACAACTAAAATTACAATAAGTGGTAAAAATACCGCAAAGTAAGTTAACCGCTTGTCT
>JBLIIN010000055.1:0-9159 GCA_047635075.1 Methylophagaceae bacterium
AATTCTCGATAATATAACGCCCTAAGTCAAATCAAGTTATGGCAAAACCCCCATGAGTCCGTTACATTATCGATATAATAAAACCATTCGCCCCGTCTCAGAGCCCCTGCACTCTTCATGAACTATCAGAGAATCAACACCGCTATTGGATAACAACATCACCCTCTACTGCAAGTCGCCAGAATGTCGTGATAAAGTCGAACAGCTAGCACAACGATTCTTGCTGCCTATCTCGGAGGTTCCCACTGACAGTAAAATACAGCTTGTCATAACGGAAACCCATATCACCGTCACCGCTCCGAATCTTGGCAACCCAATCTGGATCGACTTTACTCAAGGCAAAAATGCACACCGCAGGCAGTTTGGTGGTGGTCGAGGCCAAGCACTGGCCAAAGCCATTGGGCTCAAAAAAGGGGCCACCCCAACGGTCATTGATGCCACAGCGGGATACGGTCGTGATGCCTATGTTCTATCGACACTCGGCTGCCAAGTCACCTTAATCGAACGTAATCCCATTCTAGCTATTCTGTTAGAGGATGCCATTGACCGTGCTCAAGGCGATTCCGAAACAGAAGATATTGCAAACAGGATGCAACTAGTTCATCACAGCTCGATCAACTATTTCGCCCAGCTGTCATCTGATCACTATCCCGATGTCATCTACATCGATCCGATGTACCCCAGCAGACAAAAAACGGCCTTAGTCAAAAAAGAAATGCAACTACTCCATCAATTGATTGGGCCCGATACTGACAGTAGTGAATTGTTAGTAACCGCAAGGGCAATAGCACAGAAAAGAGTGGTGATAAAAAGACCCACATCCGCAGCGCCAATCGATCAACAAAAACCGAACGCAGCTATCGAAAGTAAAAGTACCCGCTACGATATCTACATCAAAGGCCTCTGACTCCTTTTAAGCCAGTCACTAGACTCTATCCAGCCAACAATACGACACACTTTGACCACTAATACACAAAACACCATTAAGTCAGAAATCGCAGGTTTAACAATTCATTGAGGCCATAGCCTCTTAATTCTTCCTCGCTTTTTCATCAAGCATTTTCAACCGTGTCATCTTCTCAGAAATCTGAATTTCCAACCCCCGATTAACCGGCTGATAATACTGTCGCTCTCCCATTGATTCTGGAAAGTAATTTTCACCTGCTGCATAGGCATCCGGTTCATTATGGACATAGCGATATTTTTTGGCATAACCTAAATCTTTCATCAATTTTGTCGGCGCATTTCGTAAATGTAAGGGCACTTCACTACTACCTTGTGAGCGCACATCGGCCATCGCAGCATTAAAGGCGCTATAAACCGCATTACTCTTTGGGGCACAGGCGAGATAAATCACCGCTTGTGCAATCGCTAACTCGCCTTCTGCTTTACCTAGTTTTTCGTAACTTTCCCAAGCATCTAAAGCGATGCGTAAGCCACGTGGGTCAGCATTACCAATATCTTCTGAGGCCATTCTCACAATACGTCTCATTAAATAAACTGGATCACAACCGCCATCTAGCATCCGACACAGCCAATAAAGGGCGGCATCGGGCGCTGAACCACGTACGGATTTATGTAAGGCAGAGATCTGGTCATAAAACGCTTCACCGCCTTTATCAAAGCGACGTAACCCACCTGATAAAACCGAAGTCATATCCTCTTCTAAAACAGATGCTTGACCTTGGCTATCCGCCAAATCAATGACAATTTCTAATAAATTTAATACCCGCCGACCATCGCCATCAGAAGCTTGGGCCAGCATATCTCGCAAGACCGGGGAAATCTGAACTCCTCGATCCGCTAAACCTAAAGTGCTATCTGACATCGCACGATCAATAATCTCCCGTAAATCTTGAGTTTCTAACGAGGTCAGCACGTAAACTCGTGCCCGAGACAATAGGGCGTTATTTAATTCAAATGATGGATTTTCAGTGGTGGCGCCAATAAAAGTAAATGTGCCATTTTCAACGTAAGGTAAAAAGGCATCTTGCTGTGATTTGTTGAAACGATGCACTTCATCAACGAATAACATGGTCTGACGACCGTGTTCTTGTTGTAATTGCTGCGCCCTTGTCACTGCCGCTCTGACTTCTTTAACACCCGCCAATACTGCTGAAATGGTTAAAAACTCAGCCTCGCAATAACCCGCAATCAATTTTGCTAAAGTTGTTTTCCCAGTCCCAGGGGGTCCCCAAAAAATCATCGAATGCGGCTGACCATTAGTGATTGATTGTCGTAATGGTTTACCTTCGGCTAATAAATGTTTCTGACCAATGTAGCCCTCTAAATCTGTTGGACGCATCCGATCAGCCAGTGGCCGACTCATCGGATCCTCTAGGCCTTCAAACAAGTTCACTGATTAACGTCACCGACTACATCAACACCGTCGGGGATCACAAAATTAAACACGCCATCGTCCAGTTCGATATTTTCATGGGCGTCGCTAAATACCAATCGGGTATATTGATCGAAGCTATCTTGCATGACCATTTGACGTAGTCCCGTTTTATCAAAAGCAAAACGGACAGTTTGAAAACTAGACTCAGTATCCTTAGGTGTCAACTCAACCCATGACAAACCATCATCCGAGGCGACATCTCGTACCTGATACTTTTCTCCTGGCAACATTTCACCTGATAATAATGATGCCGGTGTATCAGTTAAAGCGTCTTGTTGAGACTGAACGGTCACTTGCTCTAAATCAACATCATAAAACCAAATACGCAGGCCATCTGCCACAATTTCTTGTGGGTAAGGCGAAAGATAATCCCACCGAAATTTTCCTGGCCGCTCTAAAATAAATTGACCTTGGGCACTCTCAATCAGATCACCTTGGGGACTTAACACCGTTTGTTCAAATTGTGATTTAAACGTCACCACTGATTGTAAAAAAACTGTTAATTTCTCAGCAGCAGATTCACCAGCATGAGCCAGCGATGAAAACGAGACACAGATCACCAGTAGTAAAACTTGTCTTAATTGAACTTTGGCTATTGCCATCCTGAATCCTTAATTTGCGATAATTTCACTTAATCCGACCCGGTACTCCGCCCAAACCTTTCATCGACGATCTGACGCATCATGGCTAATCTCTGGGTGCTGGGGCAATGACCTCACGGCTACCATTGGCTTGCATGCCGGATACCACACCTGCAGCCTCCATCGCTTCAACTAAGCGTGATGCACGGTTATATCCTACTTTTAAACGACGTTGCACGCCGGACACCGATGCTCGCCGTGATTCCACTACAATTTTAACAGCTTGGTCATACAAAGGATCAGACTCTCCATCACTCGCATCTGCGATACCCCCCAAACTCTCCTCGGGAAGACCTTGTGTGATTTCTTCTAAGTAATTCGGCTGTCCACTTTTCTTCAAAAAATTAACCACAGCATGGACTTCATGATCGTCTACAAATGCACCATGAATCCGTTCTGGTAATCCTGAGCCTGGCGGTAGGTATAACATGTCACCTTGACCCAGTAACTGCTCGGCCCCCATCTGGTCCAAAATAGTCCTAGAATCAATTCGTGACGATACTTGGAAGGCGATTCGTGTTGGAATATTGGCTTTAATCAATCCTGTAATGACATCGACAGAAGGCCGTTGTGTCGCTAAAATAAGATGAATACCTGATGCTCGGGCTTTTTGAGCTAAACGCGCAATTGATTCTTCAACCTGCTTCCCGACCACCATCATCATGTCAGCCAACTCATCGATAACAACCACAATGAAGGGTAAGGGTTCTAAGGTCGGAGGCGGCTCACCCGGCACAACATCAACCAATGGATTAACAATCGGCTTGCCATTATCAATTGCCTGTTTCACTTTCTTGTTATAACCCGTGATGTTTCGAACCCCCATGGCAGCCATTAGCGGGTAACGACGCTCCATTTCAGCAACGGACCACCTTAAGGCATTCGCCGCCTCTTTCATATCAGTTACAACGGGGGTTAGTAAATGTGGAATACCTTCATACACCGATAACTCCAACATCTTTGGATCAACCATGATCAAGCGAACTTGGTCCGGCGATGCTCGATAAAGCAAACTTAAAATCATCGCATTCACACCGACCGACTTACCTGACCCAGTGGTGCCCGCAACCAATAAGTGCGGCATCTTTTCTAAATCAGCCACAACAGGGCGACCAGCAATATCTTTACCCAAAGCCATAGTGAGTATCGATTTACTATTCTCATAATCGGGGCAAGCCAAAATTTCTCTCAAACGCACGATATCACGGTTTTCATTTGGGATTTCAATGCCAATCAAGGGTTTGCCCGGAATCACTTCCACTACGCGAACACTGGTAATTGACATGGCTCGAGCTAAATCTTTTGATAAGCCGGTAATACGGCTCACCTTGATACCGGGTGCGGGTTGTAACTCAAACCGGGTTACAACAGGACCCGGTTGTACTTCAACCACTTCAACTTGTACGCCAAAATCTTTCAGCTTCAATTCAAGTTGACGCGATAAGGCTTGCAATACTTCTTTGGTATACCCCCCCTTGCTGGCCTGTGGCATATCCAACAAGGCTAAGGCAGGCATGGCCCCTTGTTCTTGTGACTCAAATAAAGGTACCTGCCGCTCTTTCTCTTCGCGCTGACTGGTAACAGGCGATTCAATAACCGGTTCCAAACGAACTTTTGCAGGTTTGGCTAAATCTGTACTCTTTTTTTTAAACGCGACAGCACGCTTCTGCTTTGCTTGTTTAGATGCTATCGACTCTTTAGTGTCTCTGACCCAACGGGCAACGAAGGTCATCATCATCAAAGCGAGCGCCCCTAACTTATCGATAATCATTAACCACGATAAGCCGGTAAACAACGTTATTCCTGTCAGTAACACAGCCAGTAATAGCAGTGTCGTACCTGAAGCACCAAATATAGGAATGAAACCATTGCCGACCAATTCACCCAACACGCCCCCAGCACCCAAAGGTAACAATCCAGCGTACGGCGTCAAGCTTAATGTCGACAAGCCACTAGCAGCGGAGAGAGCAATAATCAAGCCTGCCAATTTTAAAATCCAAAAGTGCAAAGCCCCTTCTGACTCAGCACTTTTCCCCCAGCTAAACATCAACCAACCACTAAAAGCAAACATCAGCGGCGATAAATAAGCTGGAAACCCAAAACCGTACAGCAGTGAATCCGATAACCAAGCTCCGACAATGCCACCTTTATTGGTGATGACATCATTGGTACCGGTCGTAGACCATCCTGGATCGGTGGGGTTATAACTAGACAAAGAAAGGAGCAAATAAGCAGCTAAAGCCAATGCTAAAATAAGTGCGGCTTCCCGCAGCCGAAAGCTTGCCGCGCCCACCGCGACTTCAGCTTTGTCTTTCCTTGCCACTCGTGTTGCTTGAGCCAATGTAATATTTCCAGTTATTCCAATAGATTAGCGTGATATCTTATCACAGCTTTACAAGTACTATACTTTACCAAAACAATATCTCTGCGTAACCTATCTCTTTATAAATAATTCAATTGTGGAGATCAAAAAAAATGGCTGATAGTAAACATTGCCGCTTACTGATTCTTGGTTCTGGCCCTGCTGGTTATACCGCTGCAGTTTATGCTGCACGTGCAGCCCTTGACCCTGTTCTGGTAACCGGTATTGAGCAAGGTGGCCAGCTGACCACGACAACGGATGTCGACAACTGGCCTGGAGATGAACTAGGTGTTCAAGGACCGGAGTTGATGGAACGGATGCAGCGCCATGCGGAACGTTTTGGTACTGACATTATTTTCGATCACATTCATACCTCAGATCTAAGTCAACGTCCATTCAAGCTCACGGGGGACGCGGGTGAATATACTTGCGATGCTTTAATTATAGCGACTGGCGCCTCTGCTATGTACCTCGGCTTAGAATCAGAAGAAAACTTCAAAGGCCGTGGTGTATCAGCGTGTGCTACATGCGATGGGTTCTTCTACAAAAACCAACCTGTCGCTGTGGTCGGGGGCGGTAACACGGCAGTTGAAGAAGCACTGTACCTTTCAAACATCGCTTCCAAAGTCACCGTCATTCATCGTCGTGACAAATTCCGTTCAGAAAAAATTCTCACTAACCAACTGTTGAAAAAAGCGAAAGAAGGCAATGTCGAAATACTATGGAATCACACTTTAGAAGAAATTCAAGGTGATGATGCCGGTGTCACTGAATTACGTGTAAAAAGTACTGAAGATGGCAGCACACAACAAGTCCCTGTTCAAGGTGTTTTCATCGCCATTGGTCATAAACCCAATACCGACATTTTCAACGGCCAAGTTGAGATGGAGCACGGTTACATCACATTACATAAAGGCACGCAAACGAGTATCCCGGGAGTTTTTGCTGCAGGTGATGTCTCTGATTCAGTTTATCGTCAAGCCGTCACATCTGCAGGTGCTGGCTGTATGGCTGCCCTCGATGCTGAGCGTTTTCTAGAAAGCGAAAAATAAAATCATAACATTGGGATGACTGTCTTCACTCACCCCAATGTTTCACTAGAGGTGTTTTATGGCCACTTATCAACATATTCTGCTCGCAATCGACACCTCAGAACAATCAACAAAAATCTGCGACAAAGCGGCTTCTCTAGCGAAACAAAATCAAGCCACATTAAGCTTGTGTCACCTGGTTAAAACACCTTCCTCTGATCTAACCTATGAAGGTATCAACAACGTGACTATAGAAATGCAAGCGGACTTATTGGAATGTGCCACAAGGCATATCAGAACAATCGCAACTGCATTAAAAATTTCGGAAAATCAGCAATGGGTAGAGTTTGGCAACCCAAGTTATGACATTGTCCGTCTCGCCGATGAACATAAAACCGACCTCATCGTGATAGGTTCTCACGGTAGACATGGACTTCAATTATTACTGGGTTCGACTGCTAACGCCGTTTTACACCGTGCACAATGTGATGTGTTAGCAGTCCGTTTAAATGACTCATGATGGTTGACTCTCAAGTATTGCCTAACAATCCTCTTAGGAGCATATCAAGCAACTTCAATTAAAAATGCTTTATCTCCCACTGACTTTGTATGCTCTGCCAAACCATACTTCGAGACAAACATCATGACTGCATTATTAAAAACGCCTGGATTTTTGTCATTCATCTCAATGATATTTTTGAATGCTTTTGTCGACTTAGGCCACAAAATCATTATTCAAAACACTGTTTTCAAAGTCTATGACGGTGCCACTCAAATCATTCTAACGGCCATAGTCAATGGCCTGATTCTCTTACCTTTCATCCTGCTTTTTACGCCGTCCGGCTTTCTTGCTGACCACGTCAGAAAAACCAGAATCATGCAATGGTCCGCTATTGCCGCCGTCGCCTTAACCTTGCTAATCACTTTCTTTTATTATCTCGCGTGGTTTGAGGCCGCTTTCGCCATGACTTTTATGTTGGCAGTCCAAAGTGCCTTCTACTCTCCGGCAAAATATGGCTATATTCGTGAAATCGCGGGCAAAGATAATCTAGCCAGTGCGAATAGCGTCGTTCAATCGATAACTATCATCGCTATCCTGATGGGCATGTTTGTGTTTTCAATTTTATTTGAGATGGCACTAGCTGGCCATTCTTTCACTACTGAACAAGACATCATTAACACTATAGCTCCGATTGGATGGTTGCTGGTTGTTGGCAGCATCATCGAACTTTACTTAGCAAGTCGCCTGCCTGACTTCAAACAAAAACAAAACACAAAATCATTTGATTGGCAACACTATCGTAGCGGGAAATCACTAAAGCAGAACTTGGAATTGATCCGCTTCGATTCTGTTATCTGGCTTTCCATTATTGGGCTTTCTGTTTTCTGGGGTGTATCACAGGTGGTACTCGCCACTTTCCCCGCCTATGCCAAAGAAGTCTTAGCTACCGACAATACGATTATCATTCAAGGTCTCCTTGCTTGTGCAGGAATAGGCATCGTTTTAGGATCTCTGGTCGCGAGTAAGGTCTCGCGACACTATATTGAAACGGGTCTAATTCCAATTGGGGCGCTTGGTATGATTATCAGCCTCACCATCTTGCCTCAACTTGATAGCATAATGGGCTTAGCCAGTACCATCTTAGCCTTCGGGCTATTGGGTGGTCTCTTTATTATTCCGCTTAACGCCCTGATTCAATTTCGAGCCAAAGCTGATCAACTTGGTACTGTATTAGCCGGCAACAATTGGATCCAGAACGTCGTCATGTTGACCTTTTTAATTCTCACGATGCTCGCCGCCTTGGCCGCAATCCATAGCATAATCATACTATACGCCTTGGTCTTTATTACCTTTACAGGTGCAATATATACCATCTTGAAACTACCTCAGTCTCTCGTACATTATGTTGCTGGACTGATGTTCTCCGGCCGTTATCGCATTACGGTACAAGGCCTTCACTATATGCCATCTCAAGGCGCAGTCTTGATGCTAGGCAATCATATTAGCTGGTTAGATTGGGCTATCATTCAAATTGCCAGTCCTCGCCCGATCCATTTTGTGATGGATAAACGAATCTACAAGAAATGGTACCTTACCTGGTTCCTTGATTTATTTAGCGTCATCCCACTGTCAAAAAGTAGCTGCAAAGAGGCCCTTGTCGCAATCAATCAACGCCTCCAACAAGATGAAGTCGTTTGTCTCTTTCCTGAGGAATCAATTAGCCAAAACGGCCAACTTGGTGAGTTCAAAAAAGGTTTCGAACGCTGCATAGATAGTGTAAATGGTGTGATTTTACCTTTCTATCTCCGCGGACTCTGGGGCAGCCGCTTTTCACGGTCAGGTGCCAGGTTACGACAGCTTTCAGCGCAAGTCATCCGTCGCGACATTATTGTTGGCTTCGGTGAACCATTACCTATCTCATCGTGCGCAACAATCGTCAAACAAGCTGTTTTTGACCTATCTATTCAAACTTGGCAAGGCTATACAGATCAGCTGCCAAACTTAGGGCTCGCCTGGATTCAACGCGCCAAAGAAGAGGGTGGTAAAGATTGCCTCACTGACATCCAAACTAATACAACATTCTCGCGGCGTAAAGTACTGGTGGCTTCCCTCAGCTTTTCACGCCGTTTAAAACAACAGTCAAGACAAAATATCGGTTTATTACTGCCCACCAGCAGTGTTGGTCTTATTGCTAATATCGCAATTTTTATCAGTGGTAAAAC
>JBLIIN010000056.1:0-9060 GCA_047635075.1 Methylophagaceae bacterium
CTGGTTTAGATAATCGATATGCCTTTGAGACTAAAATGCAGCACCTGCTATTAACTGGACAGCGGTCAGAAGACCAAAGCGGGCTTAAACATGTCTTGTGTTATATCGACATAGACCAGTTTAAGGTGGTCAATGATACCTTTGGCCACACAGTCGGTGACAGTTTATTAGGAGAATTAGCAGATATCTTCAAAAAAAGCTTACGCAAATCAGATGTCTTATCACGCATTGGTGGTGATGAATTCGCATTGTTGATGTTTGATTGTTCAATAGAAGCGGCTCAAAATCAACTGACTCTGCTACTAAAACGTTTACGCGAGTTTAATTTTGAATATGAAGGTCATTTAATCAATACAACAGCCAGCATTGGGTTGGTATTATTTGATCAGACCAGCATGATGACCGAGGTATTAAAACAAGCGGATAGCGCTTGCTATGCTGCGAAAGAGGGCGGCCGTGACCGATTGCATATTTATTATCAAGATGATGAATATATTTCACAGCGAACAGATGAAATGTCATGGGTCTCACGTATTCAACAGGCCTTAACTAAAAAACAGTTCCTACTTTATTGCCAAGAAATTGTCCATATTGCAGGGACAGATGATTTGCCGCATTATGAATTGTTGATTCGAATGCGAGCTGATGATGGAAAAATAATTCCTCCGGGCATGTTTTTACCAGCTGCCGAGCATTATAATTTAGCGGCTGCAATTGACTTATGGGTTGTTGACCAGGTGTTGTCAACTTTATGTCATGCTCGCGATACTGGTCATGATATAAGGGGAGTCTACGGCGTCAATCTATCCGGCCACTCACTGGGAGATAAACGCTTTTATGAATCAATCATTGAACGTGTCAGCGAACATGATTTAAATCAGTATGAGGCTTATATTTGTTTTGAAATTACTGAGACTGCTGCTATTTCAAATATGTCATCAGCCATACGATTTATCAATGAGTTGAGGTCAAGGGGATGTTTATTTGCCTTGGATGATTTTGGAAGCGGCTTATCTTCTTACGCTTATTTACAGCAGTTGCCGATTGATTTCTTAAAAATTGATGGTATGTTTGTTAAAAACTGTTTGGAAGACCCGGTCAAACTTGAAATCATCCGTTCTATCAATAGTGTGGGTCATGTTATGGGTGTGAAAACCATTGGTGAATTTGTTGAAAATAAGGCTATTTTTGATAAGTTGGGCGAAATTGATGTTGATTACGCTCAGGGGTATTGGAATGGACCACCGGTGCCTTGGGCATTAGCTGAAATAACTGTCAACGACATAAGGCCCATTGCTTCTCTAGGCGCTTAGCTGAGATTGGGTACGCTGTTTTTATCCCTTGTGCGAATAATGAGATTCTAAATTCTTCTAACATCCAACGGTATTGAGTGAGTGCGTCAGTTGTGTCTTTGTCAACATTCGCTAAATAGCGCTGCCAATGGGGTTGAATTTCGGTCATCCACTGCTTGTCACGCCTTGGGTCGCTACTGAGTTTATCCAAACGCTGGCCAATTGCTTGAAAATATAAAGGCAAGCGCCTTAATGCTTCTTCTGATGTATAGTGTGCAAAGCCCTGATAAACAAGATAACTAAGTTGTGATTTAATATCTTTAACCGCACTGATTGCTGTTAGGGGTAAATCACCTGATAAACGCTTAGCAATGGCATGGTATTCAGCAATAGGCTTTGCTAACAGCTGTGCAAGTTGGGTTGCTGTTTTAATCAGATCACGCTTTTTTAGTTCAAGCCGTTGTTCAAATTGTATTTGGTTGGTGATTGGATTTTGTGCTGAGATAAAACACTGATCAAAAGCAAGATGAATGAGGTCCATTTTTAATTGTTCACAAGGTGTTTTGGCTGATGATGGGCTTAGATCGTGATCTTGGAATGGCTTCGCAGGGACAGTCATATAGTGCAAACACATTTGTTGAATATTAGGCAAATGTTTGTAGAGATATTTAACAGTATCGGCCTGTGACAACATGAATAAGCGTCTTAATCCTAAGCGGGTCTGATGGCGAGCTTGTTTGGCGGTGTCTAATAAGGTTAAGTCAATATGGTTACCTTGATCAATTAAGGCCGGGTAAGCCGTCATTTCTAAATTGTTTTGTTCTATTATGATTTTTTCAGGAAGATGGCCAAAAGACCAGTTTGTTAGATCTTGTTGTTCGTATTCACTGTCAGGAATGGCCTGGAAACTGACGGCAGCTTGTTGCGCCCATTGATGTTTCAAAGCCATTAAATCTCGACTTTCATCAAGTACTTCGCCAGCCTCATTAACTAACTTAAAATTCATTTTCAAATGATTAGGTAATTCAGCGAGTTGCCAATCTGCAGGTTTGATTTTAATCCCTGAGAGTCGTTGTAGTTGCTTAGATAACGCTGTTAATAAGTCACCGTCTTCCGCTGACATTGTTTTTAAGCAGTTATCTGCAAAGTTAGGGACTGGAATAAAATGCCTACGTTGGGATTTTGGTAGACTCTTAATTAAGAAAATAACCTTTTCTCTTAATAAGCCGGGAACAAGCCATTGATATCGATCTGGATTAGTTTGATTTAATAAGGAGACAGGAATTGTTTGGGTAATGCCGTCTTGTTCTTTACCGGGTTCGAAATGATATTCGAGGTCAAGAGGAACTCGGTTAACTAATATTTGATCAGGAAAACTATCTTGAGTGATATGTTCGGCTTGATGTTGCATTAGACTTTCACGGTCTAAAAACAAGTGTTTAGGTATCGTTTTTTCGATGTGTTTTCGCCAAGTCTCGAAACCCACACCATTAACAACATGATCAGGAATTCTCTGCTTATAAAAGTCAAACAACACATCCTCATCGACAAGTACATCTCGGCGACGGGACTTTTGTTCTAGTAATTCGATACTTTGAATGAGTTCAAGGTTATGTTTAAAAAAATGAGCACGGCAATGCCAATCACCTTGAACTAAAGCATCCCTTATAAAGATCTCATTTGACAATATAGGGTCAATTGCCCCGAAGTGACAGCGACGTTTTGCGACAATTGGCAGGCCATAAAGTGAGACTTGCTCAAAAGCGATGACTTGCGCAGGCTTTTTCTCCCAGTGAGGGTCAAAATATTGTTTACGCACTAAATCGCCTGCTATTTCTTCAATCCATTCAGGTTCAATTTTTGCGACGATGCGCGCGTAGAGACGGCCGGTTTCAACCAGTTCTGCCGCCATTATCCACTTAGGCCCTTTTTTACGTAATGCTGAAGCTGGAAAAATGTGTAATTTTAAATTACGAGCACCGGTATATTCTGTTTTGTCAGTTTTGGCTGCAATATTACTCAAAAGGCCGGATAATAATGCTTGGTGGATGGCGGGGTATTCAGCCGCTTGAGAGTTGGGCTTGAAACCCATTTGGGTGACTTGAACAAGCAACTGCTGATGAATATCGTGCCATTCTCTTAGGCGCATATAAGATAGGAAATTTTCTTTACAGTCTTTGCGTAACTTATTCTGTCTTAAGTGTTTCTTCTTGACCTGATAATGTGCCCATAGTTTTAAATAAGCTAAAAAATCTGATCGTTCATCTTTAAATTGGCTATGGGCTTGATCAGCAGCTTGTTGCTTATCCATCGGGCGTTCACGCGGATCTTGAATGCTCAAAGCACTAGCAATAATTAGGACTTCTGTTACGCAGCCTAATTTATCTGCAGCTAAAATCATCCGAGCTATTCTCGGATCAATGGGTAGCTTTGCTAACTGTTGCCCAAGTGACGTTAAACGCTGTTTTTTATCGACAGCGCCGAGTTCCTCCAGTAACCGAAAGCCATCATTGATGACTTTTTGAGGCGGTGGGTTAATAAAAGGAAATTGTGCGGGATCCCCCAATTTTAATGAGGCCATTTGTAGAATCACTGACGCTAAGTTGGTTCTGAGTATCTCTGGATCAGTAAAGTCTGGGCGGCTATTAAAATCATCTTCATCATAAAGCCTAATTGCAATGCCCGCTGCTACACGGCCACAGCGACCAGAACGCTGGTTTGCGCTGGACTGTGATATTTTCTCAATCGGTAGTCGTTGAACTTTATTGCGAACGCTGTAGCGACTAATTCGGGCATATCCAGGATCGATAACATAACGAATACCGGGAACGGTTAAGGAAGTTTCAGCGACATTGGTTGCTAAAACAATGCGCCGATGACCACTGAGCTTAAAGACTCTGTTTTGTTCTGCTGAAGACTGTCTGGCAAAAAGAGGCAGTACTTCTATTTGTGCTGGGTGATGTTTTTTTAACGCTTCAGCCACTTCTTTAATATCACGCTCACCGGATAAAAAAACCAGAATGTCACCTTGACCTTCTCGACATATTTCATCAGTGGCCTCAATAATGCCTCTTATCATATTGTAATCACCGGGGTCTTCCTCACTATCCATTGGAGGGCGATAACGAATTTCAACTGGATAGGTTCGACCGCTAACTTCGATAACGGGGGCGTGATTAAAGTGTTCAGAAAATCGCTTTGTATCGATAGTGGCTGACGTAATGATGACTTTAAGATCAGGCCGTTTTGGTAATAATTGCTTAAGATAGCCGAGTAAAAAGTCTATATTTAGGCTACGTTCGTGGGCTTCATCGATAATAATCGTATCATATTGATTTAAATACTTATCGTTTTGAGTTTCGGCCAACAAAATACCATCAGTCATCAGTTTGATATAGCTTTTATCGGCCTTGACTTGGTCATGAAAGCGGACTTTGTAACCGACAACATCTCCTAGTGGGCTTTTCAATTCTTCGGCAATTCTTGTGGCGACAGTTCTAGCAGCAATACGGCGAGGTTGAGTATGGCCGATTAGAGCTTTGACGCCTCGACCTAATTCTAGGCATATTTTGGGAATTTGAGTAGTTTTACCCGATCCCGTTTCACCGCTGAGAATGATGACTTGATTATTCTGGATAGATTTAGCGATATCAATCCGTCGCTGAGTAACAGGCAGATCTTGGCTAAATTCCGGTTTGGGCAATTGTTTGAGGCGACTGTCGTATCGATTTATCGAGTTGGTTAGCTTGCTCTCGAATTGGATAAGCTGGCTTGAACCAAGTTCTAGTTCTGGTTTTTTGCGCAAATTAGCCAATTTGCGCCTCAGAGGGTGTTGGTCGATCAACATGGCTTTGTTAATGGATTGTTCTAACTGCTTAAGCTTGTTTTTCACTGTGGGTGTCTAGGCGATTTAAAATTAGAGAAATGAGCCGTGAGCCATACATTGGGTATTGCTGTAATGGCAACTTGCTTCGTTTTGGTTTGGTTTAATGAGCCATAGAAGCGTGCTTAACAGCTACTATTGTTGACCAAGCCGTCGGGCATCGTAGTATTGCAAAAAATAGTACCATTTTGTTGTGCCCCTTTAAGTTGAGCGCCCGTCAGGTCTGCATTGGTCAAATCAGTAAAAATCATTTGGGCCCTTCGTAAGTCAGCATTGCGTAAATTTGCATTTTGCAATTGAGCATAATCTAAAATGGAACGCCTTAATACTGCATCTTCTAGGTTGGCATTTTGCAGATTTGTGTGGGTTAACCAGGTCCCCTTTAGTACAGATTGATTAAAGTTAGCATTAGTTAAGTTGGCTCTACTGAAGTCGGCATGAGTGAAGTTTTGTTTACTGAGATCTATATTACTCAAGTCGCAATGATTACATTGGTGATAGGCCATTAATTTGTCTATATCAGCCTGCTCATAACCCACAACATTGTTAGTGATGCACAATCCAATCAAAAATATCGCTAACTTCATTTTTTTCCTCCAGAGTGATATCAACTATCAATCATTTTGCTATTTTGACGTCATTGCCTTGGTTAAGTTCCCACTTAAGCGTTGTAGGATTCTAATAGATAATCAAGAAAAGATACAAGTCTATCCTGTTATCGCGGTAGCTTAATACTGGGGTCTTTTGCGGGGCGGTAAAAGACAGCAATGTGGCCAACGGTTACGATAAGGTCTGCGCTATGACGCTCAATGATTGTGTTTAAAATAGTGATTCGTTCGGCTTTTTCTGCGCCACTGACTTTAACTTTGATTAATTCATGATGATTTAAGGCATTATCTATTTCAGCCTGTACCGTTTCAGTTAAGCCCTTGTTGCCCAACATTACAACGGGTTTTAGTGCATGTGCTAAACCGCGTAAATAACGTTTTTGCTTATCGTTAACTGCCATGGAAGTGCTTACCTGTATTAAAATAGGCCGATTATACAGGATGAGCCAATGACCCTACATAAGTTTACGATTACTGCCGCTCGCGGGATGTTGCCTTTGCTGGCAAAAGAACTATCAGCAATGGGGATCACTGAGACAAAACAAGAGCAGGGAAATATCCGCTTTACCGGTGATCTCGCACAAGCTTATCGTATTTGTTTGTGGTCGCGTGTAGCTATTCGTGTTTTGATGCCAATTTCTCAGTTTTCTGCCACAACAACAGATGAACTTTATGCAGGTGTTACTGCTTTGCCTTGGGAAGACCATATAGACAGCGAAGGCAGTACTTTAGCAGTTGACTTCAATAGTTTCCGCTCTAAGATTCATCACACTCAATATGGCGCTCAGCGCGTTAAAGATGGCATCGTTGACCGTTTTCGCGAACAAACGGGTGAACGGCCTTCAGTTGATCTATATCAGCCTGATTTAAGAGTCAATGTCTATGTAAAACATAATCAGGCGACGGTGAGCATTGATTTGTCAGGTGAAAGTTTGCACAAACGCGGTTATCGCATCACATCAACTCCTGCGCCGCTAAAAGAACATTTAGCGGCCGCTATTTTATTAACAGCAGACTGGCCCAATCTAGCTAAGCAAGGCTGGAGTTTGATCGATCCGATGTGTGGCTCTGGGACATTTTTAATTGAAGCCGCGACCATAGCTGCTGATATTGCGCCTGGAATACAGCGTGATTATTTTGGCTTTTTGTATTGGAAACAGCATGACAAAACTATATGGAAACAGCTAAAAGCTGAAGCGGAGCGACGACGTCAAAGTGGCTTATCTCGTTTACCTTTGATTATGGGCGGAGATGCCGATGCCTCGGCCGTCAAAGCCGCTACAGACAATATTGCTGAAGCGGGTCTTGCTGATCGTATACAGGTCCAACAACGAGACTTACTCGATTGGCCGGCACAGTCGAAGCAATTAACAAAGCAAGGCTTAATGGTTTGTAACCCACCTTACGGCTCGCGTATGGGCCAGATAAGTGATTTACATTACTTATATGAAAGTCTCGGTAACATTATTAACGAAAGTTTACCCGGTTGGCGAACAACAATAATTACCGATAATGCTGATTTAGCTAAGTTGTCAGGTTTAACTGAATTTGAACGCTATCCATTTGATAATGGCCCGATTGCATGTGACGTTATTCACTTCCGAGCTGCAAGGCCAGTGTCACAAAGATCATCAATGACTGAAACTTCTATTGTTGAACCAGAGACTCAGGCTATTGTCGTGTCAGAAGATTATCAGATGTCTGAAAATGGAGAAATGTTTGCTAACCGCTTTAAAAAGAACCTGAAGCATATGGCAAAGTGGGCCAAGAAAAATGACATTAATTGTTACCGTGTTTATGATGCTGATTTACCGGACTATGCTGTTGCTATCGATTTATATGGCGATTCTGTTCATGTGCAGGAGTATGCACCGCCAAAACAGATTGACCCTGAAAAAGCAGTGCAACGATTGAAAGACGTTATGCATTTATTACCCTTAATTCTATCCATACCACCAACACAGGTAGTTTTGAAACTACGTCAAAAACAGCGGGGCACTCAACAATATCAGCCACAAGGCGCTCAGAAGCAACGTCTTAAAGTCACTGAATCTGGTTTACAGTTTTGGGTCAACTTAACTGATTACTTAGATACTGGTTTATTTTTAGACCATAGAATTACACGTCAGAAATTGGCTAGTTTAGCCTCTGGCCGTGACTTCTTGAATTTATTTGCCTATACCGGTTCGGCCAGTGTTTATGCTGCAATGGGTCAAGCTATATCAACAACAACAGTTGATATGTCTAATACCTATTTAGCCTGGGCCGAAGATAATATGGCCCTTAATGGCTTCAAAAATGAAGCTCACCATTTCATTCGCGCCAATTGCCTTGAGTGGCTAAAAACAGCGCAGCAAGAAAAACAACGCTATGGTTTGATATTTTTAGATCCACCCACTTTTTCTAATTCAACTCGAATGGAGGGTATTTTTGATATTCAAAGAGACCATGCGGCGTTAATTCAAATGGCGGTTGGTTTGTTGGCAGAGGGTGGCCAATTAATATTCTCAACTAATCGACGTGACTTTAAGTTGGATGAAACGGCTTTGTCGTCATTAACGATGATAGATATTCGCCATGAAACATTGCCCATCGACTTTAAACGTAATGAAAAAATTCATGCATGTTGGTTGATTGAGCAATCTTAAAGTTTAAGTCTATTTGAACTCTTTTAGCGTCGCCTTAATATCTAACCATAATTTGGCATAGGCGATACTGACTTCAGAATGACGATCAAATACTGGGAGTGGAGCACGATGTTCTCCCATTTGTTCAATGACTGCGGCATATGGGATGAATGTCATCAGGTTGTTTTTCAAATAACTCGGTGGGTGAGAGAGCATGGTTTTATGCAACGTTCGTCGTCGATCTACCATCGTAAAAAAACCATGTAATCGCTTGGGCTTAAGCTTATTTTTCTTGAAAAACTCATGCGTTTGTTCAAACGTTCTTAATGATAAGTAGCTTGGAATGATAGGCAAGAAGAGGGCATCTGCAGTTTCAAAAATTTGTTCGGACAATAAGGAAAAACTGGGTGGGCAATCTAAAATGACCAAAGCATATTTTTCACTTAAGGGTTGCACGAGTTGGTGAATAATATGATGGCGGCCTTGCTCGCTCTGTTTTGCCAGCAAGTGTTCAATATGGCGGTGTGAAAACTGGGTAGGAATAATATCTAAATTGGCGTAAGCGGTCTGTTTTATCCGTTTGCCGATCGGGTTTTTACCTGCCAGAGAGCGCTTGAGTGTTTTTTCAGACGTTACTTTAGCTCGAAACA
>JBLIIN010000057.1:0-8787 GCA_047635075.1 Methylophagaceae bacterium
CGGTTGATAAACCATAGCCCCCTTTTTTTTGGTATAGCGCCACCAATAAGTTTTCATTGCGGCTGTCCAATAACGCTTCTTCCGTTAATGTGCCTGGCGTTATGATCCTGACCACTTCGCGGTCAACGGGCCCTTTACTGGTTGCCGGATCACCAATCTGTTCACAAATCGCAACAGACACGCCCAACGCCACTAGTTTCGCTAAATAACCATCTGCCGCATGATAAGGCACTCCTGCCATCGGGATTGGCAAACCCTCACTTCGACCTCTTGCTGTTAACGTGATATCGAGTAGTTCTGCAGCACGGTGCGCATCTTCAAAGAACAGCTCATAAAAGTCACCCATGCGATAAAACAATAGATAGCCGGGGTTCTCAGCCTTAATCCGAAGATATTGCTGCATCATTGGAGTATGATTTTGTGTTTTGACCATTACAATAGTGTAGCGCATGCAAATAGGATCTGATGACCATCTTAAAGAATTATCTGAACAATTAGCCAAGCTGATGCTCAAAAATAAGCTTCGACTCGCCGCAGCTGAGTCATGCACAGGTGGCTGGCTAGCCAAATGCTGTACCGATTTAGCCGGAAGCTCGAGTTGGTTTGACCGTGGCTTTGTGACCTATAGTAACGATGCAAAACACACTGACCTTCATGTGCCTAGTAACACCATTTCACATTACGGTGCCGTCAGTGAAAATACTGCAATCGCAATGGCAGAAGGTGTTTTAAAACTCAGTCAAGCTAATATCAGCGTAGCCATTACCGGTATTGCTGGTCCCAGTGGCGCGACAGCGACAAAGCCTGTCGGCACAGTGTGTTTTGCTTTTACATTAGAAAATAAAGAGACAAATAGTTTGACACAATACTTTAAAGGCAACCGAGAAAGAGTTCGGCGTCAAGCCCTTGTCGTGGCATTCGAAGGCATCATTAATATCGTAAGAACGACATTAATTTAATGTTAAACAAATCAGCGGGTACCTCGTGCAGTTCTTAAGTCAGTTCACTATCCATAAAAGGGATTGGCCTTTGCAAAAAAAGCATCAAACTCAAGTCCTCGAATAAATTTACCCAGAGGTCCCTTTCCACATCATATCGAAGCAGTACTAGAGACGTAGTAGATTCTGTGGGATAATCACGCGATTACTCCTTAGACCAATTAACAAGGCGATTGATAAATGGATGACAACAAGAAAAAAGCATTAGGTGCAGCACTGGGCCAAATAGAAAAACAATTTGGTAAAGGTGCTGTCATGCGCCTTGGTGACTCTCCGGCAAGCCGGGATATTGAATCTGTCTCAACAGGTTCAATTGGGCTTGATGTTGCTTTAGGCATTGGCGGCCTACCACGCGGCCGCGTTGTTGAAATTTATGGACCAGAATCGTCTGGTAAAACAACATTAACCCTGCATGTCATTGCTGAAATGCAAAAACTAGGAGGCACTGCGGCCTTCGTTGATGCCGAGCATGCTTTAGATCCGCTCTACGCTGAAAAATTAGGCGTCAACATTGATGACCTATTGGTTTCTCAGCCTGATACCGGTGAACAAGCTTTAGAAATCACTGACATGTTAGTCCGTTCTGGTGCTGTTGACATGATTGTCATTGACTCAGTCGCGGCGTTAACACCAAAAGCTGAAATCGAAGGCGACATGGGTGACAGTCACATGGGCCTTCAGGCTCGTCTCATGTCTCAAGCTTTACGAAAATTAACGGCTAATATCAAACGTTCAAATACACTGGTAATCTTCATCAACCAAATTCGGATGAAAATCGGCGTCATGTTTGGTAACCCAGAAACAACCACCGGTGGTAATGCCCTTAAGTTCTATGCTTCTGTTCGTCTTGATATTCGTCGTATTGGTGCCATTAAAAAAGGTGATGAAATTTTAGGCAATGAAACTCGCGTTAAAGTCGTCAAAAATAAAGTTTCTCCCCCGTTCAAACAAGTCCAATTTGACATCCTATACGGTGAAGGTATTTCACTAGAAGGTGAACTGATTGATCTTGGTGTTCAACATGACTTGGTTGAAAAATCAGGGGCATGGTACAGCTATAATGGAACGCGTATTGGTCAAGGTAAAGACAATGTTCGTAATTACTTAAAAGAAAATCCAGCGATGGCTGATG
The DNA here is from genome assembly GCA_047635075.1 of Methylophagaceae bacterium. Taxonomy (GTDB): domain Bacteria; phylum Pseudomonadota; class Gammaproteobacteria; order Nitrosococcales; family Methylophagaceae. Next base: position 2,131 of record JBLIIN010000057.1, read on the forward strand.
AAATCAATGCCAAATTACGCGCCATCATGATGCCTTCTCCTAAAGCTATCGCCGACAAGAAAGCTGATGATAAAGCAGAGGAGTGACAGCCCAGTCGATTACAGCACGGGCAGTCAATTTACTGTCACGCCGTGAACACAGTCAGAAGGAGTTAAGAACCAAATTAATCAAAGCAGAGTTTGGGCTAAATGAGATCGACAACACGATAAGTAAACTGACAAAAGCCGATATTCAAAGTGATGCTCGATTTGCAGAAAACTATCTTCGCTATCGCTCACAACGTGGCTTTGGCAGCATTAAGATTAAATTAGAGTTAAAAGAACGCGGTGTTGATAATGACGTCATCAACACTGCGTTTGACCAAGCCGAAATAGACTGGTTTAAACTAGCAAACACGGTGCGTAACAAACGTTTTGGAGAACAGGTGCCCGACAACCTTAAAGACCTAGCAAAGCAACAGAGGTTTTTACAATATCGTGGCTTTAACCATGAACAAATCAATGAAAGTTTGAACAGTTAATTAACATGAATAATAGCTCATCAGATATCCGAAAGCGTTTCTTGGATTTTTTCCAAAAAAATGGCCACGACATTGTCGCCAGTAGTCCTCTCATCCCCGCTAATGATCCAACACTGCTCTTTACTAATGCTGGCATGGTTCAATTTAAAGAACTGTTCCTAGGTCATGAAACCCGGCGCTATACTCGTGCAGTGACAACACAGCGCTGTGTTCGCGCGGGTGGTAAACATAACGACTTAGAAAATGTCGGTTACACCGCACGTCACCACACCTTCTTTGAAATGCTCGGTAACTTCAGCTTTGGTGATTATTTCAAACGAGAAGCCATTCAATACGCTTGGGAGTTCCTAACTGTCGAATTAGCACTTCCAGCCGACAGATTATGGATCACTGTTTACGAAGGGGATGATGAAGCCGCCAAGATTTGGATAGATGAAATGGGTGTTAACCCTAGTCGTCTCTCTCGCATTGGCGCCAAAGACAACTTCTGGTCAATGGGCGATACCGGCCCGTGTGGACCTTGTTCAGAAATATTTTACGATCATGGGCCCGATATTGCGGGTGGGCCACCAGGTACACCCGAAGAAGATGGCGATCGCTATATCGAAATATGGAACCTCGTTTTCATGCAATACGACCGAGATGAAGATGGTAAATTAACACCGCTACCCAAGCCCTCTGTTGATACTGGCATGGGTTTGGAACGGTTAACCGCCGTCCTCCAAAACGTCCATAACAACTATGACATTGATTTATTCCAACACATAATCAAATCAATCCAAACCCTCTCAGACACAGCGAACGCATCCCATACCTCTCTTCGAGTTATTGCCGACCATATCCGATCTTGCGCCTTTATGATTACCGATGGTGTCCAGCCTTCTAATGAAGGCCGTGGTTATGTCTTACGTCGTATCATTCGTCGTGCCATTAGACACGGTCATCAACTGGGTTTAAAAGAAGCTTTCTTTTATAAGCTTGTCGAACCCTTGGTTTCAGAAATGGGAAGCGCTTTTCCAGAGCTCACTAAAGCCCAAGCGATCATCGAGCGGACTTTAAAACAAGAAGAAGCCCGTTTCGCCGACACGTTAGATAACGGTCTAAAAATACTGGACCAGGTCATTGCGGATATGGAAGACAAAGAGATCCCCGGTGAAACTGTTTTCTTACTTTATGACACCTATGGCTTCCCTATTGACTTAACAGCTGATATCGCACGTGAACGTCACCTAACTATCGATATCACAGGCTTTCATCGTGAAATGAACGCTCAGCGTACACGTGCCCGTTCTGCCAACCAATTTGCCGGTGGTTTATCGCAACAAATCACCATCGATGGCCAAACACAATTTTGTGGCTATGAACAACATCAAAACACCAGCAGAGTCAGTCATATTTTAGTCGATGACCAACAAGTTGACCAACTCCATGCTGGCCAACATGGCATTGTGATACTTGAACAATCTGCATTCTATGCTGAGTCTGGAGGCCAAGCTGGGGATATTGGTCAAATCACATCCGATACTGCTTGTTTTAATGTGAGTGACACTCTCAAACAAGGCAAAGTATTTACCCACATTGGGCAGCTAGAAAATGGCAGCCTTCAAGTCGGGGATACCATCACAGCGAATATTGACAAATCGAATCGACAAGCAACCGTATTAAATCACTCAGCAACTCATTTGCTTCATGCGACCTTACAAAAAATACTCGGTGAGCATGTTATGCAAAAAGGCTCATTAGTCAATGCACAGCGGCTTCGTTTTGATTTTTCTCATTTCGAACCCGTTAACGAACAACAACTGCAACTCATTGAACATACTGTCAACCAACAAATTCGACTTAATCACGAAATTAAAACAGAGCTAATGGATTTAGAACAAGCGAAAAAATCAGGTGCAATGGCCCTGTTTGGTGAAAAATATGACTCAAAAGTCCGTGTTTTAAGCATGAGTAATTTTTCAGTTGAGTTGTGTGGTGGTACTCATGTCAATCGAACTGGTGATATTGGTCTGCTAAAAATAACCTCAGAAACAGGCATTGCATCGGGTGTGCGGCGTATTGAAGCCTTGACAGGTGAAATGGCATTAGCCTTTATCGAGTCTAATCAACAGCGTCTAAAATCTGTCGCCAATATGATCAAAGCCAATACCGAGAATATAGAAGAAAAAGCCGAGCAATTAATGCAACGCAACCGCCAACTAGAAAAAGAACTTGACGCCCTTAAAAGTAAGCTCGCAACCAGTATTGGCACTGACTTAGCAACCTCTGCACAACAAATAGCAGGCATCAACGTTATCTCGTCTCAACTTGAAGGTGCTGATACCAAAAGCCTCCGTGATACCTTGGATCAGCTTAAAAATAAACTGGCACCAGCGGCGATTATTTTGTCGACAGTCGACGGAGATAAAATCACCCTCATCGCAGGAGTTACTAAAGACACAACAGATAGGTTGAAAGCAGGTGATTTAGTCGCCCATGTTGCAAGTCAAGTAGGCGGGAAAGGCGGCGGCCGCCCAGACATGGCCCAAGGTGGTGGTAACCAACCCAAAAATTTAGATAATGCCCTGAACTCAGTCAAAGACTGGATTAGCGCACAGTTGGGAAACTAACATGGCATTGCTAGTACAAAAATTCGGTGGTACATCAGTCGGTAGCGTAGACCGAATTAAAGAAATTGCAAAAAAAATAATTCAATTCCAACAACAAGGCCATGATCTCGTGGTTGTCGTATCAGCAATGAGCGGCGAAACCAATAGACTGGTTGGCCTAGCGAATGAAATCAATGACAATCCACGTGGTCGTGAGCTAGACGTTCTGTTGTCGACAGGTGAACAAGTCACCATCGCCCTACTCTGTATGGCGCTAGAGCAACAAGGGGTTCATGCTAACTCTTACACGGGTAGTCAAGTGAGTATTCTCACCGATAACACCCACAATAAAGCACGCATTGTGAATATTGATGACACTAAGATCCGCGCCGACTTAGCCAAAGGGCATATCGTAGTTGTTGCTGGTTTCCAAGGCTGTGATGACGCTGGCAATATCACCACACTAGGACGTGGCGGCTCAGATACCACCGCCGTTGCCTTAGCTGCTGCACTCAAAGCCGACGAGTGCCAAATTTATACCGATGTCGATGGTGTTTACACGACAGACCCACGTGTCGTACCTCAGGCCCGTCGATTAGATAAAATAACCTTCGAGGAAATGCTAGAAATGGCCAGCCTGGGAGCAAAAGTATTGCAAATTCGCAGTGTCGAGTTCGCCAGTAAATATAACGTCCCACTTCGAGTACTCTCTTCTTTTAAAGAAGGTGGTGGCACACTGATTACGTCCGAGGAAACAGACATGGAAAACGCCCTGATTTCAGGCATCGCCTTTAATCGTGATGAAGCAAAACTCACCATTCTCGGTGTACCCGATAATCCGGGTATTGCGTCTCAAATCTTAGGCCCTATCGCTCGGGAAAATATCGAAGTTGATATGATAATTCAAAATACCGGTCATGACGGCACCACAGATTTCACTTTCACAGTACACCGAAACGATTATCAAAATGCCATGACTATCATGCAATCGACCTGCAGCAAACTTGGCGCAAGAGAAGTGGCTGGCGATGATAAAATAACCAAAATCTCAATTGTTGGCGTTGGAATGCGTTCCCATGCTGGTATAGCAAACATCATGTTTGAAGCGCTAGCCAGCGAAAGTATCAATATCAGCATGATCTCAACATCTGAAATAAAGATTTCTGTTGTTGTTGATGAAAAGTATTTAGAGCTTGGGGTCAGAACATTGCATAAAGCTTTTGAACTTGAACAATAATAGTTTGTCACAACGTCAGTGCTCATGAAATCGTACTCTTTATTTTAATTTGAAAAATAAATTGGGACATATCACTCATACAGAACAAAATATACGTTATATGACATGATTAGATTATTATATGAGCCATATAACTTAATTAAATTTACTGCAAATGCAGGTAAGGATGTAAGGAACACAATGTTAATACTCACAAGACGTGTAGGAGAATCGCTCATCATTGGTGACGATGTAGTTATTAATGTCCTTGGTGTTAAGGGTAATCAAGTCAGAATTGGCGTGGATGCACCCAAAGAAATATCAGTTCATCGTGAAGAAATTTATGACCGAATTCAAGCAGAAAAAAATCAAGGCGATAGCTTAATTTAAAAATTCAAATTTTACTAGCCAATCTGGCCAGACCTGACTATACTTACTCGCTTCGTGGAGAGTTGGCCGAGCGGCTGAAGGCGCGCCCCTGCTAAGGGTGTATAGGCTTACCCCTATCGAGGGTTCGAATCCCTCACTCTCCGCCATTATTGTGATTAGAGTATTAATCCCGTATAATTAGCAGATTAAGCGCCCGTAGCTCAGCTGGATAGAGTACCTGGCTACGAACCAGGCGGTCACACGTTCGAATCGTGTCGGGCGCACCATTAATTTGGTACATAAACAAGCAGTTAGTCACTTAGTGATTAGCTGCTTTTTTGTATCCAACGTTTGGTGTAGTTGAAAATGTAGTCGGTATTTCTTTCAACTTACACAAACTATCCGCATACGGTGACAAGTGCTCTGATGACAGATGAGCATAACGCTGCACCATCCTAATATCTGACCACCCACCTAACTCTTGAAGTATGTGAATTGGTGTCCCATTTTGAATATGCCAACTCGCCCAAGTATGCCGCAAATCATGCCAGCGAAAATCAAATATTCCCGCTTTCAACAATGCATCACGCCACGCTTTCGTATTCCCCTTCTTTACAGGCTTACCTTTATAGGTAAACACGAACTTTGAATGATTGCCTTGCAACTCTCGCAACAACACAATCACCTCATTATTAAGTGGTACGCCAATAGACCGCCCCGCTTTAGCTTGATCAGCATGGATCCAAGCTACCCGTCTTGTCAGATCAACTTGTGACCATTCAAGACCTGTAACGTTAGACTCACGCAAACCAGTAGCCAATGAAAAGCGAACCATTGCCACTAAATGACTAGGTAAGAAAGATAAGATCCTTTGAGCCTCTTCAGATGTTAACCATCGTATTCGACGTTTAGGCTCTTTAAGCATCCTGACATAAGGCGCTTTATCTATCCAATCCCATTCACGGTATGCCCTGTTCAATATAGCTCGAACAACTTCCATCATGCGATTAACCGTTGCGGGCTTCACACCTGTGTCTAGCTTGGCATACGTAATATCATCTAGTTTGTCTCGTGTCACTTCATCAAGAAAATGTTCTCCAATGAAAGGATCAACCCATTTAACATGCGCCACATCATCTTTGATTGTTTTCTTATCTTGGTTTTCACGAAACCAGCGAACTACTGCTTCTTTCCACGTTCCACGCAAGAACTCATTAACAGCGCTTTTTAAAAACTTTTCATTAAGAGCATCAATTTCTGATGAAATATTTTGTACAATTAACCACTCTAAGAGTTTAAATACTTTTTCTAAAGATTGCCTCCTTAAAAAGGAAAAGTTATATTTCGCTGAATTATGTTTAATACTAATCTTGCTACCCAAAAAACCTCTGGTGATACTTGGGATTTCCAGAATTTCAGAACAAGGTAATATAACCACCGTCGAGTCTTTTTCAGTAATTACAATTGAATTATCAGCTACCACAATATTTTTTAATTTACCAAATATATCACCAAATATATTCGGTGTGATTTTAGTAGTTAATCTATCCACGCCGGTCCTTTGATTCAATCTTTACATAATTGTAGGAACGTTAATCCTATCTATTCTCATTCTAATGCATGCGATTGTTAAGAGGCGAATTTTGCATCACTTTTTAGCCTGCTTGCATATTTCACAGAAAAAGCGACTATCTACTTTGGATCGCCTTCTGACCTGTAACAGAACTCTCGCAAACGTGCCACAAGCAGCCATTCGCTACAGACTCCGACCCACACATTTTTATAACAGGTAGTACCGTAGTAATATAGACAGGCATCATTCATTACCGTATAATTTTGCTACTAAAAAGTTTGTTTGGTAAGCCAATAAATTCAACGCCCAATTTATGGCGTTAATTAAGATAAGCCGTAACAACTATTCACTTATTAAAGTGGTTGAGTGTTGAGTGGCGTATATTTTT
>JBLIIN010000058.1:0-8645 GCA_047635075.1 Methylophagaceae bacterium
AGAGACTACACCAATCGAGTCAAAAAATTTGCAGATACATTTCAGCAAAAAGGTAGGCAGATGCTGAATCAAGTTAACCCTAATAAACGGTTATTTATCTGTCAACGTTATCAGCTATGTGATTAAAATTTGCGAGCATTCATTCTATTGATGGACCAACATCTAGAAATCCAATTATTTGTTTCACGTTTGGATTGATATTATTGAATAATATAAAAAAATGAGAATGAATAAATGAGCAATCAGAAAGGCTTTGTAGACAAGGTTGTATTAATAACAGGTGCTGCTGCTGGAATAGGTGAAGCTGCGGCTCGGGCTTTTGCAGCACAAGGTGCTAAGGTGATTTTGGCCGATATAGACCAAGGTGGTGAACAAGTTGCAAAAAGTCTGCGTGATCAAGGTCACAAGGCTGTTTTTCATGCCTGCGACGTGAGTAAAACAGTATCTGTAACCGCGCTTTTTGCCTTTATCCAAGACGCATTTGGTCGTCTAGATATTGCGTTTAATAATGCCGGTATTGATATCGAGTCAGGTAAGTTGGCTGGTGGTAGTGAGGATGTTTTTGACAAAATCATGGACATCAATGTCAAAGGGGTATGGTTGTGCATGCAACATGAAATCCAAACGATGCTCAAAACGGGAGGTGGCGCGATAGTCAATACGGCATCTGTTGCGGGTTTAGGTGCAGCGCCAAAGATGAGCATTTATGCAGCTAGTAAACATGCTGTAGTAGGACTCACTAAGTCAGCTGCGGTTGAATATGCTAAAAAAGGTATCCGTGTCAATGCTATTTGCCCTGCTGTTATCGATACCAACATGTATCGCCGCGCATTAGCTGGAGATGAAAAAAAGGCCCATGCGATTGGTGCCATGCATCCTGTTGGCCGCATAGGCAAAGTGGAAGAAGTAGTGGGGGCTGTATTGTATTTGTGCTCTGACGCAGCGGGTTTCACTACTGGAGCAACCTTACCGATTGATGGAGGCTCAACCGCTATTTAGCGAGTTGATTAAAATGCTAGGGCGAGTTATTCATCGCCCTTTACTGCTCTTCACTTCAGTAATTTTGCAATATTTAGACATTTAATGTCATCCATCAAAAGTGTACAGGTTCATCCATTCTCCGTGCACTACTGTGAAGTTCTGACGAGTAAGCCATGGCTTTTATTGTAGCGTGTTGTCAAGTTTAAGCTGTCTAATGTTAAGCGATATTCACATCCTTGAACGTTGCTCGGAATGCGTTATCGAGGTCGGCTATAAGATCGTCCGGATGTTCAAGGCCGATTGAAAGGCGGATGAGTCCATCTGTTACGCCGAATTTCTTACGTAAGTCAGCGGGTACGCTCGAATGTGTTGTACTACCTGGGTGGCAGGTAAGACTTTCGCTGCCGCCGAGGCTGACTGCGGATTTGAAAATGGACAGGTTGTTGATCAGGCGAAATGCGTCTGATTTTGACACGTCCAAAACGAAAGAAAATGTTGAGCTAGGCCCAGAACATTGGCGCTTATAAACGGCTTGGTACGCTTCATCTTCGATGAAATCAGGGTGAAGGACTTTTGCAGCTATGTAAGTATTATCTGTAATCCATTGTGCCACTTTACGGCCGCTGTCAGCGGAGTGTTCCATGCGAATAGTTAACGTTTCCAGTGAACGGGAGATCATCCAGCTTGTATGCGGGTCGAGGTTTAGACCTAGAATGCCTCGTGTGGCGCGAACTGGGCGCAGCATTTCTCTGCTGCCACACACAGCGCCAGCAACAAGATCACTGTGGCCGCCCACATATTTAGTCAGTGAGTACATTGCCATATCAATGCCTTGGGGCACTACCTGTTGGAATACAGGACCCATGAGGGTGTTGTCGCAAACGCTGATTGGGCGGTGGCCTGTTTCTGTCTCAATGATATCTAACACGCGGTTTAGCGCTTCGAAATCAACAAGGGAGTTGGTTGGGTTGGCGGGCGATTCAATGAAAACCATGGCAACGCGGCCTTTTTTGCCAGCGCCATGGAGCGAACTGAGCATGGCCGCCTCGTCTAGGCCGTCATGAAATTCGCCTGTTTCTATATTGAATTCGGGAAGAAATTTACGGATAAGCGTTTCGGTGCCCCCATAAAGAGGCGCGCTTTGCACAATCACATCACCCGGACGCAAGTAAGCAAGTAGAATGGCACTAATTGCGCCCATACCGCTAGAGCATACTACGGAGCGCTCTGAGCCTTCGAAGAGGGACAGGCGGTCCTCGATTATTTCGACATTGGGATGATTGAAACGGCTGTAAATTAGGCCGCCAACACTACCTTGTGGCGCGGGCTTTCTGCCAGCCATGATGTGGAAGAACTCTTCACCCTCCTCTGGTGTTTGGTAGGCGAATGTGGAGGTCAAGAAAACAGGCGGCTTGACAGAGCCTTCGGATAGTTGCGGGTCATAACCGTAGGACATCATCATTGTTTCAGGTTTGAGTGCGTGATCACCTATTTTGATTTTTTTATAGTTTCCGTCATTAGCCATTGTTTATTCTTCTCTTTATAAGTTTTGTTTTATAGATTTCATATTAAGCGTTGTTGATTGTTACGCCAGCCTTTTCTAAGCACCAGGACAAAATGCATTGTTGAACGGGCAGGCGATGTTCTGTTTCGTCATATGTCGTTGAGTTCTTAACTGTTTGTCGTAAAAGGAGTAAAAGAAAAAGAGTCGGCTTTTGTGATGATTACATATGATTAGTTTTTGTCAGAGTGCTAATATTTGTTGAGCTAAACACAGGGTTTAAACGCTCACTTAGTTGCTTCATCATGTTCATCCATCCACAGGCTCCCACACAAATATAATTATGTATGTGGCTCGGTTAAACCACGTTCAATCAGTATTTTTGGGCGACGAGTAAAAATATTTCATTCGCTCAGGATATCTACTAGTTCCCTTAGTTCTGTTATTTGACTAGTTAATTCAGCTACTTGTTGTTCCAATTGTGAAATACGCTCTAATGCTTGAGACTGAAATGATTCTAGACCTTGAGTCGAGCTCGTGATGTTTGTTGATGCCTGCAATGCAACCTTTAATCCTTCTTCACCACTGAATAAATGCCCATAACGAGCATCTCGCTTTCCGGGTTCACGCTCTAGTTTCACCACTAATTGTTCGCCGTTTAACTGGTGTAACTTGTTTAATGTTTCTTCTATTTCATGCACATTATCAAATTCGGCTAATCGGTTGGTGCGTGTCTTAAGTTCTCCGGGAGTTTGTGGGCCGCGCAACAACATCACGCAGAGAATAGCCAATTGTTGGCGGCTAAATTTTAAATCACTGAATTCTGTATTGCAGAAACGATGTTTGTACTTCACTACCCGGCTACCAATGCCTGTATGTTCAAAAATCAGTTTTTTATCTCTAAGTTCATCTAAACCATTTTGCACATCTGATTCACTTAGGTTCATCACGGGCTCTCGGTTACTTTTTTGGTTACAACCTAGGGTTAAGCCATTAAGTGATAGTGGATATTGTTCAGGTGTCGTTACTTCTTTTTCGAGTAATACACCGATAAGCCGGGCTTGAAGAGGGGTGAGTTGAATGAGCATCTAAGTGTCCTTTGAACTGTTAATTAAGCTTTATTATATGGTGCGAATAGTTGTTGCATATTCACTTTAGCTTTTAATTTTATCGCCAATAAAAATAATCCACCCAGTTTGCGATGCAAAAATATCGCATTGGCTGATGGTGTGTGTGCGTATTCTTTTTCTAACCCCAGTTGCATACCTTGATGTTGTAACCGTGAAGATAAGTCTGAGGCAGCAAAGTCATAAGGCGATTCGCCATACAGAGGCTCGCAGGCTATATAGGCCAAATCAGTGATATTCTGCTGAACCTTTTCAGGCAAATCCTGCCTGATTAGACCGATATCTAAGATTGCCTTATGGATTTTAGTTTTGTCATGTTCATTAGCGCCTTGCATAAGCTGACGATAACTTTCGGCCATCCGTAATGTGTAAATACGGGTCGCACCAAAATCTAATAAAACAATTTTCTGCGTTTCTTGATCATATTGATAGTTGGCAAAATTAGGATCTGTTTGTACTAATTGGAAATCGAATAGTTCTTTAAAAAACAAGCGCATCAAATGACTCATAACCTGATCACGTGTTTGTTGTGATGCATCAACTAACTGCTCTATCGGTATGCCATCAACAAAACTCATGGCAAGAATAGTGTCTGAACTAAATTCTTTATCTAAAACCGGCATGATAAAGGCATCGTCATCTTCAATAACCGCTGCATATTGATCTAAATACCGTCCTTCAAGAGCATAATCGGCTTCATCATGAAGTTGTTTTTTAGCTTCAGTCAATAACGGCTTAATATCTAGGCCCTTGGGTAATAACCCAGTCATTTTTATTAAAGTGGACACGTTATCCACATCACTGTTGATGCTTTGTTTGATCCCTGGATACTGAATTTTAATGGCTAAACGTTTAAGGTCTTGGGTGATGACTTTATGAACTTGACCTATAGACGCTGCGGCTATAGGTTGCAGCGGAAATTGTAAAAATTTTTTCTGCCAACTTATACCCCATTCAGATTCTAATAAACTTATTAGCTCCTTTTCTGGCATAGACTTGGCGTCTGAGCGCAGCCTAGCTAGTAAATCAGTTAACTCCGCAGGCAACATATCACCCGCATCCATGGATATCATTTGCCCCACTTTCATCGCCGCACCACGCATTTGCGCAAGTTGGTCTGCCACTCGCATAGCATTGCCGGGGGTCAGTAGTAAGTCCTTAATCTTGGGCCGATTACCTTTAGCAAATTCGCTGACACCTTCAGCTAGAATGTTTCCAGCCACTCGCCCTGCTAAAGAGCTGAGTTTACCAAAACGACTTAATCGTCCTTTTGGTATAGAGGATGAATCTGTCTTTTTCTGCATAATTAGTTAACTCTATAAACTGACTAATACGTTGGTCTGAGTATTTCAGATTAGTCTGGCTGTATTATTTCATGTATGGCACCCACCTCTAACATCGGTGATGCATCTGTATTTTCTACGTCCATCATGGATGCAATACGTTGCATAGTCGAAACTAATTGGGTTTGCTCCCAATCTTGCAGTTTTTCAAAACGATCAATAAAATGTGCCTGCAGTGGCCGCGGTGCATCTTTGATGACTGCCTTCCCTTGGTCAGTGAGGTGTAACCCGACTTTACGTTTATCTGTTACCGAGCGCTCTCTTATGACATAGGAACGTGCTTCAAGTCGGTCTAAAATACTCGTCACGGTAGCTGAACTAAGATTAATACTTTGAGCAATATCCTTAACCATGTAACCTTCATGTTTATTAATTTCTTTAAGAACAATAAGCTGAGGGCTGGTAAGACCACTTTCTTTGGATAGTTTTTTGGAATAAAGATCGATAGCCCTTATAACCTTTCTTAATGAAACTAATAATTCTTCATATTTCTGCATAATACTTACCTCTAAACATCTTTGAAAAGCCACTGATAGAACGGATTGTCAGCAACAAATAATAACGCTTAATGTATGAGTAATTAACGTGGAGTTCAATTTTTTATTAGAGATTATACTTTATTAGTTCACATTAAAAGTTCAGTCCTATCTAATTCAACCACCTGCAAACTATCTTATATCGATAATTATATGGATTTTTGAAGGATAAATAGGTAGTATACTAATCATTAGTTCACTACTTAATTTTGAGCGAATATTTAAGTAGGTTAAAAATGCAGCTTTGGAGCCAATCAATAACATTAGTAGCCATTAAAAGTCCAAAAATAGGGCAACAACCATTCTAGGTTCTCGTTGAGTATTTTTGCTTTGAATTGCTGATGGAGTTGATAGCCGTTTAGTCCACAAAGCTAGAAGCATATTGTTTGCAAGACAGACCAATAGTCAGCAAAATTGACTGTACTAAAGCATTAGGTTAGTAACCTACCTCAGAAAAAAATAAGCTCTAGCGTTAGGGCTTTTCTACAACATAAATCTTTAAGAGATAAAGCTCTAGCATTAGGGTATCTCAACAATTAAATCATTAAGAATGGCACTGATGCCTATATCTATACATAAGCGTTGAACAACGCAAGGTAAGTATTTAATAACATGAATAAATTAGAATGGAAACGTATTGTCATAAAAGTTGGAAGCGCATTGATCGCCCCCCACGGAAAGGGCTGTAGTAGCCAGTACCTAGAAAGTATCGCGGAATTTATTTTGAGCTGTCGTAATCAAGGCATCGAGGTGGTGTTAGTGTCATCAGGCTCGGTTGCAGCAGGATCACATCTTTTTCCAGATGAATTACAACAGACTATTGCAACAAAAAAGGCCATGGCTGCTGCAGGTCAAGCTGAGATGATGTCGACATGGGATAAATTATTTGATTTTCCAACAGCACAAATGTTGCTGACTCGTTGCGATTTGCGTGATAGAGAACGCTACGTGAGTGTAAGAGAGACAATCTTTACTTTGCTCGAGCATGACGTATTGCCGATCATTAATGAAAATGACACCATTGTGACCGACAAATTAAAAGTAGGCGATAATGATAATTTATCTGCGATAGTCGCTGCTGCCGCTGATGCTGATGCCTTAATTATTTGTTCCGACATTAACGGCTTGTACAATAAAAATCCAAATAAACACGATGACGCTGTGCTTATGCCATACATATCAGAGATAACTGCAGATATCTTCGCTATGGCAGATGGAGCGACAAGTGCAGTGGGAACAGGCGGCATGATAACTAAAGTAGAAGCGGCCGAAAAAGCGACTCTACACGGTATTGATACCTATATAGTAAATGGTTTTACTGAATCATCATTTACAAAATTGTTAAACGGAGAAAACCCAGGCACACATTTCTCGTCAGATCCTTCTCCTATGAAAGAGCACTTACACTGGATGACACATACATCTACCGCTCAGGGTGAGGTCATAGTCGAAGATGATTTTACAGCCAAACTAGACGCACACAGTGAACAGCTTACCAGTGAAGATTTGGTAGGGGTTAATGGTGAATTTGCTGTAGGTGATACAATTTTAGTACGTAAACATGACGGTACTAAGTTGGCAAAAGCCAAATCAAATTACAGTAGTTGTTTGTTGAATTTTATTACCAGTCAAGATGATAAAAGTCTTGCTGATGATTATCAAGAACAAACGGGGGCTATTATTTCAGATAAAAATGTCGCCTTACTAGAGGAGACTTTATGAGCATCATTAGAGCATTAACATTAGGTGCGGCTAAAGCATCTAAAACTTTAGCCGTTTTAGAAGCGTCAATTAAAAATCAAGTGTTGGTTGCTATGGCCATGGCATTGCGTGAGAAAAAGCAATATATTCTTACAGCGAATGAGCAAGATTTAGCCCAGGCTAAGGAAAATAGTTTGAGTAGTTCGATGATCGACAGGCTCACTTTAAATGATGAAAGAATTGAAGCAATGGCATCGGGAATTGAAGTCATTGCTAGTTTAGCAGACCCCGTTGGTGCTGAACGAGTCGTTAGCGATCGTCCTAATGGACTACAAATTCGCAAGATGCGCGTGCCTCTTGGTGTTGTCTGTATGATTTTCGAAGCACGACCTAATGTAACAGCAGATGCAGGTGCCCTGTGTTTTAAATCAGGTAATGCCGTTATTTTGCGTGGCGGCAAAGAGGCATTGACCTCTAGTTTAGCCATCGCACATGTTTTACAGGATGTGTTAATAAAATTTGATTTACCCAAAGAGCTTATTACTGTCGTTCCTGATCCTAGCCGTGATTTGATGTTCGAGTTGATGCAGCAGCGCGATAGCATTGACGTCATCATCCCAAGAGGCGGTGAAGGGTTGATTAATTATGTAACTGATAACAGTAAAATACCTGTTATTCAGCATTACAAAGGTGTTTGTCATCTGTATATAGACAAAGAGGCAGACCTGAACGTTGCCATGGATTTGTTAATCAACGGTAAAACCCATAGAACTGGGGTCTGTAATGCGATCGAAGGCCTGTTGGTCGACAAATCAATTGCTACTGAATTTTTGCCTAAGGTGGCTGAAAAACTGAGAGAAAAACAGGTGAAAGTTAATGCTTGTGAAAATGCTAGTCAATATTTCAGCGATGCCACTGTTTTAGCATTAGGCGAGTTCGGTCAGGAATACCTAGACCTAGAGATAGCAATTCGAATTGTTAATGATACTGACGATGCAATGGCGCACATTGACCGATTTGGTAGTCATCATACCGAAGTCATCTGTACCAAAAATGAACTCACCGCTAGACGTTTTCAACGCTCTGTAGATGCGTCGGTGGTAATGGTAAATGCGTCTTCGCGTTTTTCCGATGGCAGTGAGCTAGGATTAGGTGCTGAAATTGGTATCGCGACAACTAAGCTGCATGCTTATGGACCAATGGGCTTAGAATCTCTAACGACCGAAAAATACTTGGTTATGGGCGACGGACAAATACGCGCTTAATTTAATATATGTAATAGAGCGGACTAAACTACCGCTCTATTATGCTTTTTGTAGACTGCTTCCTTTTATTCTTCTTTATTACTCGCCTATTACTCGCCAAACGATCCTGCTGCGCCGGGAAACACAACTGGACTCTCAAAACCCTCTTTGCTTACACTGGCGACACCAAAAAAATAGTTGTCTATTACTAC
>JBLIIN010000059.1:0-8532 GCA_047635075.1 Methylophagaceae bacterium
TAATTCTACCAGAATAAAACCTGTAATGCGAAACCAAGTCAATATACGTGCTCTTGTGTCAATCGGCATCAGGGCTTACTCAGGCCTCTTGTTCTGATAATAATTTATGTCTTTGCTTTATTTTGCTGACCCAATCATTCACAGATTTGTTCTTCATCCAATGAAAGCGTAAAATTATATGCGATAAATGAATGCTGTCTTCACCCCATGATTTTTCGACATTTTCCCGACTGCTTTAAAGATAATACGGGACAAATCGGACATCAAACCGGAGCATGTCTCTTCAAACTCTTGGTAGTAACAAAGGCACGATAGCACAATGAATTCATTTCTAATCCGCCAGCAAATATCAGGGTTTGCTATTAAACTATTCCTTGGGCTAATGGTGGTTTCTGGCTTGGGCCTATTGTACCTAGACGTCCATATTCGTGAGCAGTTTGAAGGAAAACGATGGGCTGTTCCTGCCAAAGTTTATGCAAGGCCCCTTGAACTCTACATCGGTTCTGCACTCACTCTCGAAGAATTAAAGATCGAGCTGCTTGGACTAGGGTATCAAATTGTACAAAAAGTGACGCAACCCGGACAAGCTGCTTTTTCACAGACCCAAGCAATTGTTCATACTCGAGGCTTTAAATTTACCGATGGCCTTGAATCATCGCAACGTTTGACTCTTGAATTCTCGGCAGGCCAATTAAGTAAAATGACAACATATCAAGGTCAGCCTCTTCCACTGTTGAGGGTAGAGCCTGTTTTGATTGGTGGTATCTACCCACTCAACAATGAAGACCGAGACCTCATTCAAATCAGTGATACGCCTGAGGCACTTATTCAAGCACTGGTTGCTATAGAAGATCGTGGCTTTTATGAGCACCATGGTATTTCTATACGCGGTATCAGCCGTGCGATGGTAGCCAATATTAAAGCGGGTCGCTTTATTCAAGGTGGCAGTACTCTGACACAGCAACTGATTAAGAACTTTTATCTGAGTTCTGATCGCACATTGACCCGTAAATTATTAGAAATTCCAATGGCGATATTACTGGAACTTCACTACAGCAAAGATGAAATATTAGAAGCCTACCTTAATGAAGTCTATGTCGGACAAGAAGGAGCACGGGCCATCCACGGCTTTGGACTCGCAGCACAATATTATTTTTCTCAACCTTTACAAGAATTAAAGCTACATCAATTTGCCTTGCTGGCTGGCTTAGTAAAAGGACCCTCTTATTACGATCCTCGTCACCACCCAGATCGTGCAGAAAGTAGGCGTAATTTAGTTCTAAAGGTGCTTTATGAACAAGCTGTGATTAAAAAATCAGAATATGACATAGCTCGTCTTAGTAAACTTAGCGTTGTAAAACAAGCCAGCCTCCTCAAAGGAGCCTATCCTGCTTATTTAGACTTAGTGAAACGTCAGTTACGACAAGATTACCCTGATGATGCCTTAAATTCAGAAGGGCTTCGCGTTTTTACCAATTTAAACCCGATTGCACAAAATAAAGCCGAACTTGCATTAACAAAAACAATCACGTCACTTGAAAAACGCCATGGCGAACGGCTTATCGAGCTTCAAGGAAGCATGATTGTAACTGATCCTCAGACAGGCGAAGTTATCGCTGTCATTGGTGGCCGCGAGACCCGTTACCAAGGTTTTAACCGCGCCCTAGACACTTTGCGGCCGATTGGTTCATTGGTCAAACCAGCCGTTTACTTAACAGCCGTCGAGCAGGGCTTCCACCTTGCTAGCTTGCTTGATGATTCTCCTTTTGAATTAACCATGCCCGATGGCCAAATCTGGCAGCCGGAAAATTTTGACCATCAATCTCATGACCCAGTGCTGCTTCATCAAGGACTGGCTAAATCATACAATCTCGCAACAGCTCGACTCGGAATGGAATTAGGCTTAGACAATGTTATCGACACGCTAAAACGCCTAGGTGTTGAACGTGATCTTAAAGCTTACCCCTCGTTACTATTAGGAGCACAAGGATTATCTCCATTAGAAGTTGCTAAAATGTATCAAACGATGGCATCGAATGGTTTCCAAATGCCGCTACGTGCTATCCGGCAAGTCACTGATAGTAGTGGCATCGAATTATCACGTTATCCTTTCGAATTAGAACAAACTGTTGATACTAGTGCGATGCATTTGTTGCAATATATGCTGCAAGAAACGACCCGTACCGGAACAGCACGTTCTATTTATGAAAGATTGCCTGCTGAAATAAATGTCGCTGGCAAGACAGGTACTTCTGATTTACAACGGGATAGCTGGTTTGCAGGCTTTGCTGGTAATCGCTTAGCCGTCGTTTGGCTTGGGCTTGATAACAACGATCCTCTCCCCTTTACAGGTTCCAGCGGTGCATTACGCGTATGGACAGATTATATGGCAAATGAAACCTTAGATCCCTTCATTGCCCCTGCACCAGAAAAAATAGAATATCTCTGGATTGATCAACAAACTGCTATGCTAACGGATGCGCACTGCCCAAGTGCACAGCAATTACCATTCATGAGTGGTAAGAGTCCTTCAGAGTATGTTGGCTGCGACTTGGGTCTACCTAATGATGCTTTGCCCCTCATTGATAACTGGATGAAGCGCTGGTTTCAATAGACTTTTAGGACAAATGATATCCCATGATGGATCACAAGACTGCTTCACGCCGATTTTTAAGCATTTCTATTTTAGTGATTGTCAGTGCTTGCTCGACAACGGCTACAAAACCACCGCCCCCTTTGCTTGCAATTGAAATCCCTAGTCCTTCTGCACCCGCTGTCAGCATTCCAGCACCTGAATCTGCTTTAATTTCTGAACTACCCAGTCAGCAAGTTGTTAATCCTGCGCTGGTCCCGATATCCCCGTCGATTATTGCTACTAAGCGACAAAGTTCAGCTATTGTTGCCTTACTTTATTCGGCTGATACCGCACAACAGCAAGGTGACTTTAAGTCAGCCCAATCGACGCTACAGCGTGCACAGCGTATAGCCCCTCGAGATCCCGAGGTCTACTATAAATTAGCAGTGACCCACCGTAATCTCGAAGATTATCGTTTAGCAGAGCAGGTTGCTTTGAAAGGCGTGTCTATTGTACAAGGGCAGCCAAGCCAGCTACGTCGCTTTTGGCTCTTAATAGCTGATATTAGAATGCAATCAGGTGATGTTGTTGCTGCTGAGAAGGCCGAGATTACAGCTAATCGATATTAGTCAGATTCGTTTTCTTTCATATTTAGCATCGATCCAGCTTGATATTCTCAAAGCCCCAACACATCTTGCATATCATACAGGCCTGTTTTTTGATCCATTAACCACGTTGAAGCTCTCATGGCCCCTAAGGCGAAGGTCATTCTGCTAGAGGCTTTATGGGAAATTTCTACCCGTTCACCTTCTGCTGCAAACATCACCGTATGATCACCAACAATATCGCCAGCACGCACTGTTGCAAAACCAATAGTCTCACGCTCTCTTTCACCCGTCCGACCTTCACGGCCATAAACTGCACAGGTTTTTAGATCACGGCCTAAGGCATCGGCAATGACTTCGCCCATGCGTAAAGCCGTCCCTGACGGCGCATCCACCTTGTGACGATGATGGGCTTCAATGACTTCAATATCAACGTCATCACCTAAAACTCGGGCGGCAATATCTAATAATTTCAATGATAGGTTGACACCAACACTCATATTCGGCGCAAATACTACCGCAATGTCTTTTGAAGTTTGTTCGATGGTCTGCTTTTGTTGCTCTGTAAAGCCCGTTGTTCCGATTACGAGTCTACAACCATTGTCGACGCAATGTGGTATCAACGCCATAGTGGCTTCAGGCAGGGTAAAGTCAATTATAATGTCTGACATTGCCGTTGCGGCGGCCAGATCACTAGTAATGGCAACATTTATTTTTCCTATGCCCGCCATCTCACCGGCATCGGCACCAATCAAACTCGACTCTACACGATCGAGAGCGGCACTTAATGTTAAAGCTTGTGTTTGCTGAACCGCTTGAATTAAACACCGGCCCATTCTGCCAGCGGCACCATTAACGGCAATACGTGTTGTCATGTTTGGCCTTTTGTTGTGTCAATATTGTGCTTATCGTAGCGTTAAGCAGTTATTATTTTATAGGTTTTACTCAAAAAAATCTTTCACCCTATCAAGCCATGAACTGTGCTTAGGACTATGTTTACTGTGGCTACCTTCTAGTGTGTCAGCAAATTGTTGTAATAAGTCTTTTTGCGCTTTGGTCAGTTTAACCGGTGTTTCAATCATGATGCGGCACATCAAATCACCTGTCGCACCACTACGAACAGATTTAACCCCTTTATCACGCAATCTAAATTGTTGCCCAGTTTGCGTGCCTTCTGGCACCTTCAAACTGGCTTTACCCGCTAAGGTTGGCACCTCTAATTCCCCCCCTAATGTGGCGGTTGTGAAACTAATAGGCACATCACAGAACAAATTATTATCATCACGAGTGAAAACATCATGACGCTGGACTTGGACTTCAACATATAAGTCACCAGGACCCGCGCCACCCTGACCTGCTTCACCTTCACCCGACAATCGAATTCGATCTCCAGTGTCGACACCGGCAGGGACTTTAACGGATAACATTTTATGTTCTTGTAGTTGGCCTTCACCATGGCAATCAGAACAAGGAGATTTAATCATTTGTCCTGTGCCATTACAGTGTGGGCAAGGTTGCTGTACTGAGAAGAAACCCTGTTGCATGCGTACTTGGCCATGACCACCACAGGTTGTACATGACACAGGCTTTGTTCCTGGCTTAGCGCCACTGCCATCACAGGTTTTACACCCAACGCGCGTTGGAATGCGAATCTCAACTGTTTTACCTACAACCGCATCTTCTAACGACATTTCTAGGTGATAACGTAAATCGGCTCCACGATATCCGCCCTGTCGGCCACCCCCGCCTGACGCACCGAAAATATCATTGAAGACATCACCAAATACATCATTGAATCCACTGCCGCCTCGTTGACCACTTCCGCCCATTGATTGATCGACACCAGCATGGCCAAACTGATCATAAGCAGCACGCTTTTGAGCATCAGATAGTATCTCGTAAGCTTCTTTGGCTTCTTTAAATTTTTCTTCAGTATTCTCATCATCGGCATTGCGATCTGGGTGATATTTCATTGCCATACGACGATAAGCTTTCTTGATTTCAGCCTCCGTCGCAGTCCGGGAAATATCTAATACATCATAAAAATCTCGTTTGGCCATCTACCTTTCACCCTACTATTTATAGAAAAAAACAGGCGTCGGTTACCCCACGCCTGCTTGTTCTCTCTGTGTTAATCGATAACTATTTTTTGTCGTCGTCTACTTCTTCAAATTCTGCATCAACAACATCATCACTATCTGCTTTTGGTGCATCTTGAGCTGCATCACCTGCCTCGGCATTTTCTGAGTAAGCTTGTTCTGCTAATTTAGCTGACGCTTCTGCTAGTGCTGTTGTTTTTGCTTCGATTTCAGTTTTGTCTTCACCTTTCAATGCTTCTTTAAGGTCAGCAATTGCGGCTTCAACTTTCACTTTTTCATCAGCATCCAGCTTGTCACCCAATTCTGTAACTGATTTTTCAGTGCTATGAACTAAACCATCACCTTGATTACGAGCACCCACTAACTCTTGGAATAGGCGATCTCCTTCAGCATGCAGTTCGGCATCTTGCACCATTTTTTCGACTTCTTCGTCAGATAAACCACTTGATGCTTTAATGATGATGGACTGCTCTTTACCTGTTGCTTTATCTTTAGCTGAGACATTCAAAATACCATTGGCATCAATATCGAATGTAACGTCAATTTGAGGCTGACCACGAGGTGCGGCAGGAATATCTGATAAATCAAAACGGCCTAGAGATTTATTCGCTGATGCTATTTCGCGTTCGCCTTGCATAACATGAATTGTTACTGCAGGTTGATTATCTTCTGCTGTTGAAAACACTTGGTTTGCTTTGGTTGGTATTGTTGTGTTTTTCTCTACCAGTTTAGTCATAACGCCACCCATGGTTTCAATACCAAGGCTTAATGGTGTTACATCTAGTAATAAAACGTCTTTAACATCACCCGCTAAAACTGCTGCTTGAATTGCTGCACCTGATGCAACCGCTTCATCAGGGTTAACATCTTTACGGGGCTCTTTGCCGAACAAAGCTTCAACTGCTTGTTGGACTTTCGGCATTCTTGTTTGGCCACCCACCATGATGACGTCGTCAATTTCTGACATTGATAAACCAGCATCTTTCAATGCAACTTTACAAGGCTCCATCGTCCGAGTGATTAAATCTTCTACTAATGACTCTAATTTAGCACGTGTCAATCGTACTTCCATGTGTTTCGGGCCTGATGCGTCGGCTGTCACGTATGGTAAATTAATGTCCGTTTGTTGGCTTGAAGACAGCTCGATTTTCGCTTTTTCGGCTGCATCTTTAAGACGTTGTAATGCAAGAGGATCTTTCGATAAATCAATGCTTTGATCTTTCTTGAATTCATCGACTAAAAACTCAATAATGCGTTGATCAAAATCCTCACCACCCAGGAACGTATCACCGTTAGTTGCTAATACTTCAAACTGGTGCTCGCCTTCGATATCTGCGATTTCGATAACGGATACGTCAAATGTACCACCACCTAAGTCGTAGACAACAACTGTTGAGTCACCTCGTTTTTTGTCCATGCCATAAGCCAATGCTGCCGCAGTCGGCTCATTAATAATACGTTTTACTTCAAGGCCCGCGATTTTACCGGCATCTTTCGTTGCTTGGCGTTGTGAATCGTTAAAGTATGCTGGAACAGTGACAACCGCTTCTGTTACTTCTTCACCAAGGAACTCTTCTGCCGTTTTTTTCATTTTCATCAACACACGGGCAGAAATTTCTGGTGGTGCCATTTTCTTGCCGTTCGCTTCGACCCAAGCATCACCGTTATCAGCTCCGACGATGGTGTAGGGCACCATGTCGATGTCACGTTGAACCACATCATCTTTAAATTTACGGCCGATCAACCGTTTAATCGCAAATAATGTGTTTTTAGGGTTGGTGACTGCTTGTCGTTTTGCAGATTGGCCCACTAATACTTCATCATCTTTCGTAAAAGCGACGATGGATGGTGTTGTACGATCACCTTCGCTATTTTCAATAACGCGTGCTTTGCCATCTTCTAATACTGCGACACAAGAATTTGTTGTTCCTAAGTCAATACCAATAATTCTAGCCATGTGTGTTTTCTCCGTATTCTTTAAATGCTTGCTAGCGACACTAGCCGTTGACTAGTAAGTTGGGGCAAAAAAAACTTATTTCAAGCCCTTTGACGCTGAACGCTTGTTTTATTGTGAAACGACGACCATTGCAGGACGCAGTAACCGACCGTTGAATTGGAAGCCTTTTTGAGCGACGGTGATCACTTTATTGGCTTCAAGACCTTCAACTGGTTGCATTGCCATCGCTTGGTGTAGTTCGGGGTCGAAGCCTTCACCTTGTTCAGGTGACACTTGCTCGAGACCAAACTTGGCGATGGATGTTAGAAACATCTTCATTGTCATATCTAAACCATCACGCACACTTGTTAATGATGCTTCTTCTGCTGAAGCCGCGTTAACCCCGAGCTCCATACTGTCATAGATAGGCAATAATTCTGATACAAACTTGTCTAGCGCATGCTTGTGGGCATTTTCTAGATCGCGTGATTGACGACGCCGTAAGTTTTCCATATCCGCTCGTGCCCGTAACACTTGGTCCCAGTTGGCATCGGCTTTCTGACGTGCTTGCTCCAATAACCCAGCAAGATCTTCACCACTGTCGCTTGGCTCAGCATCAGTAGGCGTTTCAGTTTCAACCGGTTCAGACTCCGGGTTGTCTGTTTTGCTGTTGTCGATTTCTTCATTACTCATAATGACGTGTTTCCAAGTTACTTGATGACGAATCAGCTAATTGGGGGTAAAAAAATAGAATTCAAGGGGTGACAAAAAATTATTTCCAACCAAAATTAAGCTAACCATCTGGTTTAGAGAGACTTTTAAAATTTAGCTTGTCATGGTTCTCTACTTCACTCAAACCCTTAATTTAACGACAGTAACTTCAAGCTTTGTAAAATTGTATCTGTTGAAATATCGGGCGAATAATATTAATCTTGTTTTGGTTTATTTGGCTACTCAACCTAAGCTGAATGAGACTATAAAGCCCTACTATTACTTATCCATTCAGAATATTGAGTCGTTCTACAGAGGATCGTATTGGCATATTGCTTTGATCTGAAGTCAGCGCAATGAAAATAGCAAAAATACACAGCGATATAAGGCATCGCGTTACTTTGCATTATCACGCTACCCTAATGTACGACGCAATAAGAGCACTCTGGCTGCAAAGTTTCGTTAAGATACAATTATGGTTCCTGGTTCTTGGTTCTTGGTTCTTGGTTCATATTTTACACCGTTTAGAATAACGGATAACGTCTGCTATCAGTGTAGCAAAACTGCAAGGCTAATCACGTAATAAAGAGCATATGGGCTTTAACC
>JBLIIN010000060.1:0-8506 GCA_047635075.1 Methylophagaceae bacterium
TTAGGCAGTCCCGCTTTCATTGGGAATTTTGTTGCTGGCAAGTTTAAGGTATGTTTGTAATCGGCCACAAATAGTCCCATTGCTCTTGGTTGAGGAAACAGGCCATTATACGGGCTTTTATGGCTGATCTAAATCACTGAATGGTATTTTGCTTAATCTTTTTTGTTTAGATCGTTTTCAGTGTCAACCGGATTCGTTGTCGTGAATTAATTTCTCGACTGCAGCACTTTTTACACAAAAACATTAATCAACCATCACAAAGCGTCTTCATATGATGAGTTCAGCGCCAAATTTACGAGTGGAAAATCAATGAAACAGCAACTGTTTCATGTCCTTTACTTACCATTAAATAATGGCTTCTTCTGCTCTTTCTCAGATGAACTTTAAATTCATTTTTCACTCGTTAAAAATAGACGAATTAATCACAGACCGCAGCTTAAAAATGTCGTAAACTAGTGGTTGTTTTAGTTATTCCTTCTGAGCAAGAAAAATGTCAGTAGTGACAAAAGTTATTCTCCACGGACTCACACATGATGGTCGAAAATTCAGGCCCAGTGACTGGGCAGAACGTCTGTGCGGGGCGGTGGCAACTTACGATAAAAACCGTCGTATTACCTTTCATCCTAACGTGGCTTTAGCATCCATTGACGGTATTAAATGTGTGGTGATTGATGCCTCTCTTGAGAAAGATGATGAAATGTTATTTGGCTTTTTAAACGATTTTGCAATCGAGAACAACTTACAAATCAAACACAGCCCTCCCTTGGAAGGCGAATAGTCAACTGGTTCTATCCGGTCTCGTCTTCTGGCCAGTTCTGAATGTAATTTTTAAGTAACTTATTTTCAAACTTCGCTTTCTTCAATAATTCTTCCACGATATCGGTAATCGATAACATACCTTCTAGTTTGCCATCATAGAGAACGGGTAAATGACGAATGTTGTTCTCAACCATCATAGTCATGGCTTCTTCAAGGCTATTGTCAGGATTGCAGGTGATTGGGTTTGGCGTCATCGCAGCTTTAACCGTGATATTAACTAATGATTGATCTAGGCCTTGGTGCAAGACACGTAATAAATCTCTCTCAGATAATATGCCTACCAGAGTGTCAGGATCCACAATCAGTATTGAGCCAATACGGTGATCCATCATTAACGACACAGCTTGGTCAAGGGTGTCCGTTGGTAATAGAGTGATCACTGGCTTGCCTTTATTTTTAGTCACCGATCTAACATTCATCATTTAGTCCCTTTTATTATCATTGTTGGTCACATATTGCTTTAGGTGTTGTGCTTAAAGCAACTGTTGTTTTAAGTATGTTCTCGTGTCGACTTAAATTCAATATCTGGCCAACGTTCTCTAGTCAAATCAAGGTTGACCCTTGTCGTTGCAATATATGTCAGACCACCTGCGCCATCTAATGCCAAATTATGTGAAGCTTTGCGTTTGAATTCATCCAACATCTTGTCATCATCACAATACACCCAACGAGCAGTATGGACTTGTACAGGCTCGTAAACACAATCTACATTGTATTCACCTTTCAACCTATGTACGACCACGTCAAACTGCAAAACACCTACCGCTCCAAGAATCAGATCATTGTTATCTAACGGCCGAAATAATTGCGTGGCACCTTCTTCACTTAATTGCTGTAATCCTTTTAAAAGCGCTTTGGTTTTTAGCGGATCTTTTAATCGAACTCGGCGAAATAGTTCTGGAGCAAAATAGGGAATCCCGGTAAATTGAATATCTTCACCTTCGGTAAAAGTATCGCCTATTTGTATGGTTCCATGATTATGTAAACCTAAGATATCACCTGGCCAAGCCTCTTGCGCCTGCTCTCTTTCTGCCGCCATAAAAGTCACTGCGTTAGCAATAGTGACCTCTTTACCTGTTCTAGTTTGTCGTAGTTTCATGCCACGTTTGTATTGACCAGAGCAAACACGTAAAAAAGCAACTCTGTCACGGTGTCTCGGATCCATATTAGCTTGGATTTTAAAAACAAAACCACTAAAGGGCAATTCTTTTGCTTCAACAACCCGTGTTTTAGTTTCTCGTGATTGTGGCATTGGCGCATACTCAACGAAAGAGTCCATTAATTCGGTAATGCCGAAGTTATTCATCGCGCTACCAAAAAAAGTAGGAGATAATTCACCTGCTAAAAACTTCTCTAAATCAAACTCATGACTGGCACCGCGAACTAACTCAATTTCTTCACGAAGTTCCTCAGCTAAATCACCAAACAATTCATCTAAACGGGGGTTGGCCAACCCTTCAATAACCTCACCGAATTTACTACTGTGAGGTTCGAAAATATGCACACTGTCTTTCAGAATATGGAATATACCTTTAAAGCTTTTACCCATCCCTATAGGCCAGGTGATCGGTGCACACTGAATGTTGAGAATGTCTTCAATTTCATCCAAAACATCAATCGGATCACGCCCTTCCCTATCTAGCTTGTTAATAAACGTCAAGATGGGTGTATCACGAAGGCGGCAAACTTCCATGAGCTTAATCGTACGCTGCTCAACGCCTTTAGCGCTATCAATGACCATTAAGGCGGAATCTACCGCCGTTAACGTTCGATAAGTATCTTCAGAAAAGTCAGCATGACCGGGCGTATCGAGCAAATTCACCACTCGGTCGTGATAATTAAATTGCATCACCGACGACGTAACCGAAATCCCGCGTTCCTTCTCCATCTCCATCCAATCTGAGGTCGCATGACGATCTGATTTACGTGACTTAACGCTACCCGCCATCTGAATAGCACCACCAAATAGCAGTAATTTCTCAGTAATCGTGGTTTTACCAGCATCGGGATGCGAAATAATCGCAAACGTGCGGCGTTTTTTAAGTTCTGTCTGTAAGTCAGCCATGAAAAGCAAGTGTTATCGAAAACCGGCTATTCTACATGACTTACGTTCGAGTGACTAAGCCTTGCATCGTTCGTAGTCTAAAGGAATTCAATACTCTGGAAATAGAATGCTATTAACGCCCTCAAATGCTTGTTCTATGATTAGTAAGCTAACGTCAGCCAAATAATAATTATGACATTGGATTAAGCTATAAATAGGCTGCCTTTTGTAATAATACAAAACCAACCCAAGCAGCCGCTTGAGTTGGTTTTGATGCCATCACATACTTTTTCTGACACCACATGACATGACCTTAATTTGGCCGCCGCCTTTGCTGATAAGATTGCCGTAATGGTGGCAGAAAAATGAGTGGCCATTGATGTGCCTAACTCACTATTACAAACTCAAATGCTATCACTCTGGTATGACTGTCCGGTTTGTGTAACTGAATGCAAGCAGACAAATACCCCCCGTTATCTCTTTGCAAAAATAAGATAAACAAGAGCTCATCAAGCTGGCTTAGTACTAGGTCTCAGCTGTATTGATCTTTTTCATTGTTTGAAATGCCTCTAACGCCATTAGTCGAGATTGCTTTTGGTCAACTATTGGTTTGGGATAATCGTTACCCAATTGAATACCTGCTGCTGCCAACACCTCATCTGGCGCAAGCCAGGGTTGATGAAGATATTTATCGGGCAAGGCCTTAAGTTCGGGGACAAAGCGGCGGGTATATTCTCCAGTTTTATCAAACTTTTCACCTTGTAGTATCGGATTAAACACTCTGAAATAGGGTGCTGCGTCAGCTCCGCAACCTGCTATCCATTGCCAACTTGCACTGTTGCTCGCAAGATCGGCATCAACCAGACAGTCCCAAAACCACGCTTCGCCTTGTTGCCAATGCAATAACAGGTTTTTCACTAAGAAAGAGCCCACTATCATCCTAACTCGGTTATGCATAAACCCCGTTTGCCAAAGCTCGCGCATGCCAGCATCAACAATAGGGAAACCAGTTTGTCCTCGTTGCCAAGCTGTTAATTTGTGCCCTCCCCATTGCCAGGGGAAGTGATTGAATTTAGCTTGTAAGTTTTTTCTGGGTAGCTGTGGGAAGTGATAGAGCAAACTATAAGAAAACTCGCGCCAGCCTAACTCACTTTGAAAAGTGTCTAATCCAAGAGTTTGTTTTCGGTTTAAACTTTGGTGCCAAATTTGATTGGGTGAGATTTGGCCACTCCGTAAATAAGGTGATAATCTCGACGTATTCGCTTTGGCTGGAAAATTTCTGCCTTCTTTATAATCAGTGGCACCTTGTTCGAGAAAAGTGAGTAGCGTATTTTCAGCGCCCTGCTCTGATATATCCCATTGTTGTTCTATCGTCTTTTGCCATTGAATTGTTGGCAATAAATTCAATTGTGCAACGGTGATTGAGGGAGTCTTATTATTGGCAAAAGTGAACGATTCTGGAGCGGCTAATGGTCTTCTAGGCTCTATGGCATTTAAGCATCCACGGCGATAATAGGGCGTAAAAACTTTATAAGGTGTGTCATCTTTTTTTAATATTTGCCAGGGTTCCCAAAGTAAACTGGCATTCAGACTTTTTACAACTATGCCTTGTTCTGTCAATGTCTTTTTAATGGCCTTATCTCGTCTTATTCGCCAAGGTTCATAGCAGCGATTCCAATAGATAGCATCAATGCTATTGTCTGAACATAATTGCTGAATAATTGTTTTTGCATCACCCTGATAGCACTTTAAATGTCCTTTTAAAGACCTATTTAAATCCATTAAAGCATGATGAAGCCAGAGCCGACTGGCACCACCCATTTTATCTTCACCCGCATTGATATCATCTAAGATATAAATAGGTAATATATTGCCGGCCAACACCGCCTCAACTAGGGCTGGATTATCTCTAACACGGCAATCTTGACGAAACCAAATAATATTCATAGCGATATCTTACTTGGTCTACGGTTAAAATTCAGGCCTCATATTACTATTTACTTCTTTTATAAACTTACAGCCCGCTTCGTTACTAGTTTACGATTTTAACTTGTTGAGCGGCATCTGAGCATCAGTGACCTTCGCAAATCTAATAGTAAGATCTATTGGTAAGTATCGGAGTCTATTGAACAGTTACCGGAGTGAGGCTCAGCTTAGCCCTAGCTTTTATCTCGTGATAACAATATAAATGCAGACTATGACTACAGACTATATTTCCAGCTATGCTTTAAACTTGTTGGACCATTAAATTTATACTCACGGTGTTACTTTTTTGTTTGAAAAAGACTGTTTTTTTTCGTCGACGAGGCAATTCCCGCTGCGGGTATTTTGTGCTATCAACCGCTTATTAGCGTGACTATAAGTGGCATCACCTAAAGTTAATTTAGTCACTCCTCAATCTGAGCAAGGAGAACTCAAGACGAGTAAGACAAAATTTAAACGAAATAACTTTCACAAACCTAAGCTGATTTTTAGATTTAGAAAGAATAAGAAATATTAATTATTCCGTTATCGTTTTTGTTTTATCTTCGGCTTGATTTTGTTCAATTTGATGAATGAGTCTTGGGTCTTGATGTGGACCATGAAATTTGATCCAGCCTTGGTAATTGGCTAAGACCAAAAATCCGATCAGCACTGCCGAAAATGTCACCCTAAGGGTTAAAAAATTAGCAACGCCATCTGCTTGTTCTTTTCCTTTAGCCGTGACCATAAAATACAATGCCCTGAATAAACAGAACAGAACGATGAAAATCAACACGACAATAAAAATCTTTGCTAAATCCAATTGCTACCCTTTTTTAATTTTTAATCTCTATTTAGAGATGCCATTATTATTAATCCTTAAAATCTTAACGCATTCCAAATACTTTAAGTTGAAATATAACGACTTTAATATCAAATTATATCGTTATATATACTATTTCAATCTAAATACACGGTACTTCATGATTTCAGGCATAAAAAAGCCCCGATAGTTCGAGGCTTTTTACGATATTGCGAGTGCTTTTAATTAGCCTTCGCTTTCTTCTGTGACAGCTTTCATGCTTAGACGAATCCGACCTTGGCGATCGACTTCTAGTACTTTCACTTTAATGCTATCACCCTCAGACAATTTATCGCTGATATTTTCAACGCGTTCATCTGAAATTTGAGAAATATGAACGAGCCCATCTTTACCCGGTAAAATAGTCACAAATGCACCGAAGTCCATCAGTTTAGCCACCGTACCTTGATAGATCATACCCACTTCGACTTCAGCAGTGATTTGTTCAATGCGATGTAAAGCATCTTGTCCCGCATTATAGTCAGAAGAAAAAATCATTACCGTGCCATCATCTTGAATATCAATTGTTGCACCCGTTTCTTCAGTTAGGGCACGAATTGTTGCGCCACCTTTACCAATAACATCACGAATTTTATCTGAATTGATCTTAATCGTAATAATACGTGGTGCAAACTCTGACATCTCTTCGCGATGCGATGCAAGATTGGCATTCATCGTTTCGAGAATCGTCAGACGGCCATCACGTGCTTGTGCTAATGCAGTGCGCATGATTTCTTCGTTGATACCTTCTATCTTGATATCCATTTGTAAAGCAGTAATACCTTTTGCAGTACCCGCTACTTTAAAGTCCATGTCACCAAGGTGGTCTTCATCACCCAAGATATCAGTCAATACAGCATATCCATTGTCTTCTTTGATTAAGCCCATTGCGATACCGGCTACAGGTGATTTAATCGGAACACCGGCATCCATCAACGCTAAGCTAGTACCACATACTGATGCCATAGAACTTGAACCATTTGATTCTGTAATTTCAGACACAACACGAATGACATAAGGGAACTCTTCAGCAGAAGGCATTACTGCTTGGATACCACGTTTTGCTAATTTACCATGGCCAATTTCACGACGTTTTGGTGAACCAACAAAGCCTGTTTCGCCCACACAAAATGGAGGGAAGTTATAGTGCAACATGAAACGGTCGCGATACTCACCTTCAACAGCATCAATGGTTTGTGCATCACGTTCTGCACCCAATGTAGCAACAACAACGGCTTGCGTTTCACCACGAGTGAACAAGGCAGAACCATGTACACGAGGTAATATCGTTGTTTCGACACTGACTTGACGAACTGTCGCTGTATCTCGACCATCGATACGTGGTTCGCCGGCAATAATACGGCCACGAACTAATTCTTTCTCTAATTTAGAAAATGCGCCTTTAACATCATCAGCTGTTAAGTCTGATTCTTCGCCAGCCAACGCTTCTATCGCGGCATCGCGAATTGAAGCTAGTTCATCTTGACGAACCATTTTATCGCTAATACCGTATGCTTTTTCGATGCCAGCGTAAGCGTTTGCTTTAACTGCATCATAAATAGCAGGATCTTTTTCTGGTGCCGTCCAATTCCACGCTTCTTTTCCAGCTTCAGCTTTTAATTCTTTAACTAACTTAATCGCAGTTTGTAATTGCTCGTGGCCGAACATAACGGACCCCAGCATGACTTCTTCCGGCAGTTCAGATGCTTCTGACTCAACCATAAGAACAGCACTGTCTGTTCCTGCCACAATCAAATCTAATTGGCTTTCTTTAAGCTGTTCTTTGCTTGGGTTTAAGACGTAGTTGCCTTCAATATAACCAACACGTGCACCCGCGATTGGACCATTGAAAGGGAGTCCCGATATGGCTAAGGCTGCTGAAGCACCAATCATAGCTGGAATATCAGGGTCAATTGCGGGATCAAGTGCAATAACGGTCGCTATAACTTGAACTTCGTTCAGAAATCCTTTGGGAAACAATGGGCGTAAAGGACGATCAATCAAGCGAGATGTCAGTGTTTCTTTCTCACTTGGTCGACCTTCGCGCTTGAAGAAACCGCCGGGGATTTTACCCGCAGCATAAGTTCTTTCTTGGTAATTGACGGTTAAAGGGAAAAAGTCTTGGCCGGGTTTAACTGATTTTTTACCAACGACTGTCACCATAACAGAAGTTTCGCCTAAACTAGCAATGACTGCTCCGCCTGCCTGACGCGCAATTTTACCGGTTTCTAGACTGAGACTATGTT
Source organism: Methylophagaceae bacterium (assembly GCA_047635075.1). Lineage (GTDB taxonomy): Bacteria > Pseudomonadota > Gammaproteobacteria > Nitrosococcales > Methylophagaceae. Next base: position 7,934 of record JBLIIN010000060.1, read on the forward strand.
CACCGTATTGAACTGTCTTTTTCACTGAATTCACTGTTTCTTCCTCTACTCTGTCTGATTATACGAGCGGCCTATTCCGTCGCACTCAATTTTGTAACAAAAATGCCCCTGAGGCAGCTTGCTTCAGGGGCATTTTTCTAAAACCTTAAACTAGACTCATCTATTGATGAACTTCTACTTAGTTGAGACACACACTTCACTATTGGCAAAGATTATCGACGTAAACCTAAGCTTGCGATCAGTTCACGGTAACGAGTGATATCTTTCTTTTTCAAGTAGTCCAGCATTTTACGACGGCCACTGACCATTTTTAATAAGCCTTGGCGTGAGTGATGATCGTGTATGTTATCTTTAAAATGGTCTGATAACGTTGTGATACGCTTTGTTAGCAAAGCAACTTGTACTTCTGCTGAACCGGTATCTGTTTCAGTACGTCTGTATTTTTCGATAACTTCTTTTGTTTGTTCTAATGATAATGACATTAACAACTCCAACTTTTCGTAGGTTAATCCTACTAGTTAAATTCTGGATTATTTCAGCCCTTGAAGACCAAAATATCCGACCAATTAAAGG
>JBLIIN010000061.1:0-8435 GCA_047635075.1 Methylophagaceae bacterium
GACAACCGTCATTCAGCTTATGTTGGTCACTTTGTTTTGCATCGTGAGTAACCATGCCACTGCTTCAGATTACATGAATGAACAGGAGGAGGTGCCGGAAATCGTTATTGCTTTTGGGGCGGCTAATGTTTTTGACAGTTCTAGATATGCGGGGGTCGGGCTTGAGTATCGTTTCGTACCTGTTTGGCGAAAACTTCGACCGATTGTTGGCTATGCTGCGACTCGTGAACAAGACCAATATGTTTACATTGGTGTTCGTTACTTCTTTAAACTTAATGATGTGTGGTTATTCAATCCCACCTTCGCCGTTGGGCTCTTCGATTCTGATGACGGTATAAATCTTGGTGGCAATGTCCAATTTCGTTCAGGATTTGAGTTTAGTCGTGAAATCAACGACAGAGTACGTTTCGGTTTCGGTTTTTCACACTTATCCAATTCTCGAATTTATCGCTCGAACCCAGGCACTGAGACCGTAGAGTTGACTCTAGCAATCACCCTTTAGCATCATGTCACACATTTATTATGCCCGTTTAAATGTCTTGAGCTAAGAGTATTTAATCATTACAGCAGTTACCATACCATCAATAAAGTTCAGACCGCTCTTAATTTTAAACAGCGTTAACGCTATGAATACATATTCAAGAACGTTCTCACATATCGGAATATCCGTATCTAATAAAGAGAAGCAGTAAAATTTTACAGCGACTTTCATGGGCTGGTTAACTTAATAGAACCAACCGTTATTTTTGAAGAGTAGAATGCGCCAATCAGACAAATGTGTATTGATGTGCTTGGGCCAAGATGGGGCTTGTTCAAAATTGCCCATATTTTTACTGGTGATAAGATTGGAGTTGAAAAGTTTGAGTTCAAAAACAACGAAACGCCAAAAGATTTTGAATAATGAAAGACGGATACCTTTCACTTTACCTTCAGAACCCAGACATTTAAAGACGGTATCAAAAATTTTGGAACTCAGTGGTAAATAGCGTATGTCTATCCATGAATACTACCTTAGAGAGAAGCTCAACAGGATGTGCTATTTTGAAAACCCTTTTTGCATCATATTTGAGATTTACTCACATAGCTATGAACTGACTTCTTCCCAAGGTGTTTACTAGAAGGTAGGTTGGTTATGGAATTAATTCATTTTTAATATCAAGGTTTTACTGGCCTCACAGCTATTATCCAGCCTTATTTTTAATACTGCTTCCAAGTCTATTAGCGTTTTAATCCAACAAGAAACAGGGTTGGACGTAGTAACAGATGTCATCACTTTCTAGCTTAAATATCGTTAATCAAATTGCGGTCTAACCTTACTAAGGGATAGCCACAATCGTTTAGTGGATACCCACAGTGGCTCCTAGCAACCCATTAAAGTAAAATTTATTGATTAGTGGGGTAGGATAAAAAAAGGGCTCTCACTAGCTCGTCAACTAATGTATTAAAAATATTTCGAGCTATAAACCTTTGCGTTACCACATAATGCAACTAGTCCTGAGTAAATAAGCGGAGCTAGATACTACTAAAATTAGGAGTAACAATATGCAAGTTGAAACAATTAGAGATGTACTCAATTGGACGGTTTTATTTCACAAAAATTTAAAAATCAGCTTAAAACATAGCTCTAAACAAAATAAAGATGAACGAGCAAGAATGATTCTTAGTTACTTGTCAGAGCATGAAGAGAGTTTAGAGCATATTGTACAAGGGCTTGAAAATGCCGCTGACGAAAAAGCGTTGAACACTTGGTGTTTTGATTATATCGAAAAACACTCGATTATTGAGTATGTCCATTGCGATTCACTCTTTGAAGAATTAGATATGCCGCACATTATGGAGAAAATAGTAAACCATCACGAACAAGTTATAGAGCTGTACATTCATATTTATTCTCGTGTCGATATAGACAGCGCAAAAAAGTTGCTTGATGCAATAAAAGACATCGAGGAAAACGAGATAAAGCGAATAGTACAATCGACTAATCGGTTTTCGGATATGTAATTGGCATTGGGGTAGGTGACAATATTGCTGCATCGCTACAATATGTCCGTTCACCAAATGTCCGAGTGTATTAAAGTTTGAAACTAGGCATTAAAGATTGGAACCGAATGAATGGGCATGAAATTATCTTTGTCGTAGTTCAATGGTTGGTATTCTAATGGCGCAGATCCGACAATTGCAGACATACGAACGAAGCATTATATTGCTGCTAAAACCCTTCAATATCAACTTCCTCTATCCGTCGGCCATGCGTCATTTGCCGTCAGTCATGAATTCTTAGCTGAGTTAACGGTTAAAGCAGAAACCAGACGGTCGGAGTGTGTAAGTAAATTGGACATTAGATCGATAATCCACGGTTGGGTTTAGCCTTTCTAATGAGAGGCTCAAGTATCATTCAGCCGATTTCATCGGCTCTGATCCCCACAGGTTTCAACCACTCCAACGCAGAGTTGTTAAAGGCCTCTGCCCGATCTATCATAATCCAGTGCCCACAATGAAATGCTTGCACCTTGTTATTTGGGTTCTCTAGCAAACGCTGCAACCACTGAGGAGAATGAAACATCATGGGCTTTTTTTCAGCATAGGCGTAATAAAACGGGAACGAAGGTTCCATCGGCATAAGGTCCTTCATTCCACCATTCACGCCGAACCATCGCATGGCATAGGGCATACTCATGCCTGCATGAACGTTCTTCATATTGCTTTTGGCCCGCAAAATTTTGGCCACAAACCTGGCCATGGGGTTACCGATAGATCTTGGAAACATAAAGCTGATTGCCAGAATAATTTGATAGGAAAATACCATGAGCTTCTGGGAAATCGACAGTGCTTCATGCAAGTCTTCCGAGTTGATATCACCCACATCAAGGCCGATCATCTTTTTAACTCTGTCATTGTTGCGCATCGCGAACTCATAGCCGAACACACAACCCCAGTCGTGAACGAGTAAGATCACTTGTTCGTTGGGGCTTACCGCGTCGACGATGCGTTTGATCTTCTCCACAACATCGCTCACGGAATAGTTGTTGCGATCGTCTTTGGAAAATCCCGGCATCGTAAAACTCACGCAAACGTAATTGTCCTTGAAGCAGTCAATCTGCTGCTGCCATAATTCATGGGTGTCTGGCCACCCATGCAGCATTACAATCGTGTCCTGGCCGGTGCCTTCTATGTACACCTGAGTATCATCAACTAACATTTCTTTCTTCATCTCGATACCCTATAGTGGCTTTTGCGTTGTAAACAGGTCTCGCTCCCAGAGCATTATCGTGCGGAGTATAGGTAAAATAAAACGTTATTATTCATATAATGAATAGTACATCTTGCCTCATATTTTCCATATTGACATCTCTATTAAATCATTGAGGGAGTGAAAGTCGGTTATTTTTCGTCTATTGATCAACTGTTTTTACATAATTCAGAACTAACACAAGCACCTCCCAATGTTGTGAAAACCAGTTTTGAATATTGCTTTTATTCAAACAGGCTTATCTGAGACGGTGTTCGATTTTTGCCATTAGATGCCCGTTTTCAGCGCGTTCTTAGTATTTAAACGGTTAGAAAAACTAATCCTCCCACCGTCTGCAACTCGCTCATTTTTGCCCTTCACTAAAACGAATCGCATCGTAAGATCACTAACCGACTCTTGACTGGGAAGTTTGTGCCAATAGCCGTCAGTCATAGCTCGCTGGCCGAATTAGCGGTTGCAGCAGATACCGGTCATAGCTATTTTCGTTAGTTTAATATCCTTCGAGCGCATGGATCGTCGATTAATAACTTCTGGCGATCGGCAATGCTGAGATAGCGGCCAGTCATGGTTCGCTTGCCGACTTAGCGGTTATAGCAGTAAGCCGCCGTTGAAAGTCATACTGTTATTGATGCCATATATTATCTCACCGTAATCATCATAGGAGTGATAGTGATTCACTGGCTCTGACAAACGGCATTGGCAACTTCTGATGACCTTAAAATGGGACTTCGACATCATAAATTCAAGAATAATACCTCCATCCGTTTAATGATGATTAACTTTCGCATTTCGTGCCCAATCACGAATATCAGCACGTAATTCAGGGAGTGGTCGAACACCGGGGACAACAACAATATCGTGGAATAATTTAAGGTTAAAATCTTCGTCCAGTAGCTTCTTAGCCAATTCCCGCTCTACATGAATAAGATTTGCGCCTAACATATAGCTTAACGATTGCCCTGGCATGGCAATGTAACGATCAACCTCAATTTCGATTTCTGTCCGTGACAAGACGGTATTCGTCAACATAAACTGAATAGCACGTTCTCTTGACCATCCATGTATATGTAGGCCTGGTTCAACAACAAGACGGCTTGCTGCCCATAAATGTTTTGTAATCATTCCCTGACGATCCAAAGTTGTAGAATATAAGCCAAGTTCATCAGAAAGGGTTTCAGCATAAATAGCCCACCCCTCCAGAATACCTGAATTATGTCCAACTGATTCATTTTTGCGAGGATAAGCAGACCATAAATGATGTCCAGGGAGTGCCTCATGAAAAGCAATCACCTCGGCCATTAAACGGCGTTCATTAGGACGGGAGGGATTGATCAAATATTGCCCGCTACCTAAACCTTGCCTCGCTAGATAATACCCGGCAGGCGAGCCAGCCTGTCGGTATAAGGGAAGTTCGGCCACATCAATCCCATGGGACGGTGATTGGTTGAAGGCAAGAGGTGCAGCTTTTGTTGCTCTTTCAATTGCTTTCTCTGATATTTCGATTAGCTGCGTTCGGGTTGTGTCATTTATTTGTGAAAATGCTCGCAGCCGCTCAAGAATCTTACTTATGCCTTCTCCCACCTCATCCGTCAATAAAAGCTCTGCCTTCTTTTCTTCCAGAAGTCGATGCCCAATGCGCTCAAACTCGTCCGTTGTCATATCAAGCGTCGTCCAGTGCTTGGTTGCAATCTGAAAACAAGCCGTGCCGTTTTCAATATCACTCAATGCTGGCGATATGGGCGCAACTGGTAAATACTGATTAGATAAGAACTGCTTGAAACGTGAAACTGCCGATTGGATATCGGATAAAACTAACATATTCCACGCCTTTGCATTTTCTGTGGAAGGATTTTCAAATATGTACCCAGAGGATGTATCAGAAAGTGCCGTAGAAAGCTCATTTATTTGCTGCTGTATCCTTAATACCACCGGCTGTGGTGCCATACTCGAAGTGCCGATGCTGCTTTCGAGTTTTCCCATTGTTGTTAATATTGCTTGCGATGCGCCATGCCATAGAGAAAGTGAATCGGCAGAAACTTGAGCCCCTGATCGAACAACCTGCTTCCACTGGGCGGGCCAACGGGCCTGCCAACCAACAACCTGATTGAGGTATCGCAAATCTGTGTTGCAATTCTCTAGGGCAGGGGCAGCAAATCCGCTATCTGCAACTAAGGCATCTTCTTGTGCGGATAGGATCGGTGTGAAAATGAAGTACAATGAAGATAAAGATATTTTAAAAAATGGCCAGTTCACGTTTGTTTCCTTTTTAAATTAGAAGGGGGACAGGCAACATAAACAACAAGTGGCTTAATTCGAGATGTCACTTCTTATTGGTGAACCATTAACGACCGAATGTCTAAATTTTGCTGCTTTACAACATTATCCTTGTCTAAATGCATCGTAATCATGCTCTTACTCACGTTGAATTAAACAACCATACGCTAGTCCATTACAGTAAAATAATGCAACGTTGTAACAAAATGTTGAGGCTGCGGTTTTGATATGCATTTGAACAACAAGGGCGAGTCAATGATTATAATTTGACCGTCTGCTTTGGCAGTATACTTGCCTTAGAAGTCGTCGTTACTGAGTGTCGGCAGATCGCTCATTGCCGTCAGTCAAATTTGTTTAATCGTAAGATTATTTTTCGTTCAACATAGTCTGATAGTTCGAATTCTCTTGCGACCGCTTTTAGGTCGATAGTGGCCCTTTAAGCTAGGAGCAACAGTGACGTTTGAATGGCAAAAATCAGTTTAATTTAATTAAGCCCCACTGACGGCTTATGGTACAAATCCTTCTGTCAGTGAAAGCTGATATCGATGGGCTTTAGTAACAGAGTACACATCTAAGATTCTTAGTACTAATGACGGCTGTATGCAATTTTAGTGATGTAATGTTGTTTCAAAAATTCAAAAATTCAAAAATTCAAAACAAGTCTTTTCATTCTCTGTCCAAAACTTGGCAGCATTTGAGTAGTTCGATATCAACGATATCTAATAAACTGCGATTCACGATCAATATTTTGGCATTCTCAATATCTGGTGAAAAATATCTATCTTTGTCGTAAAAAGACACCTTTGTTCGCAGCAAGGCTTTAACAGTTTTAAGTTTGTCACTGGTTTCAACCGGTACTCTAAAGTCTAAACCTTGGCGGGCAGCTAACCATTCTATGCCTAAAATCCCGGCCACATTGTTGAAAATATCCCACAGCCGTTTACCCGAAAAAGTTGCCATTGATAGATGATTTTCTTGATTGGCCGTGGTAGGTAATGAATCTATTGATGCAGGGTATGCCAGAGTTTTTTTCTCACTGGCAAGTGCGGCACTGGTGACCTGTGCGATCATAAATCCCGAATTAACGCTGCCGTTACCTACTAAAATGGTGACAGTCCACTTAGGTGGGAGTCAATCAATAACGCCATACGTCTTTCAGACAAGGTACCAATTTCGGATAATGCAATGGCTAACATGTCTGATGTCATAGCGAAAATCTCAGCATGAAAATTACCACCTGATAAAATATCACCACTATCAGCAAATGCTAATGGATTATCTGATATTCCATTGGCTTCTACAACAAGGGTCTGTGCGGCAAAACGCATTTGTTGCAAACATGCCCCCATCACTTGCGGCTGACAACATAACGAGTAGGGATCTTGAACTTTTTCACAGCCGTCGTGAGAGTGACCAATAGTGGATATCGCTATAACCTAACGCTGCTAAAGACCGCAATGTGCTCGCAGTTGTTGGTTTGGATGTGGAATATAATAAAAAGAGGTTATCCAAAATCGTTCTTTTATAAGCAATTTTTGGATTGTGTACCAAATTTATAGGCTATATCAACTGAGCTAACGACTGTTTTGGCTCGATCAGTTAACCTTCGCTCAATTAAACTTAACGCACACTTGCAAAAAAATAACCAGCACTGCTAGCAGTACTGGTTTTAGCTATCAATTACTAATTAAATAATTATGCGCTTAGCGACGCCATATCAATAACAAAACGATAGCGAACATCAGCGCGTTCCATTCGCTCGTATGCCGTATTGATCTCTTCAATATTGATCATTTCACACTCTGGCAAAACGTTATTTTCACCACAAAAATCAAGCATTTCCTGAGTTTCTTTAATACCACCAATTAATGAGCCCGCAATACGGCGACGACCCATTAATAATGGCACAGTGTTAACTTCGTCAACTGGACCTATTTGACCAACAATAACAAGCGTGCCATCTATATCGAGTAATGGTGTATAAATTGATAAATCATGTTTTACAGGCACCGTATCAATGATTATATCAAATGCAGACTTCGAACCTTTCATTTCACCATCGTTTGTTGACACTAGGTAATGCTGTGCGCCTAGGTTAATCGCATCATCTTTTTTAGACTCACTGCGGCCAATGACGGTAACGGTTGCTCCCATAGCGACAGCATTTTTAACTGCCATATGGCCAAGTCCGCCTAAGCCAACAACTGCGACACGGCTACCTTCTTTAACGCCCCATTTGTGTAGTGGCGAATACGTAGTAATACCGGCGCATAACAGTGGTGCAACGCGCGATAGCTCTAGGCTCTTGGGAACAGAGAGTACAAACTCTTCACGCACAACAACATGTTTTGAATAACCGCCTTGGGTCATTTCGCCACTTATTCTGTCTTTACCCGCGTAGGTCCCAACCATGCCTTTGCGACACAGTTGTTCTTCGTGATTATCGCATTGGTCACAGCTTTTGCATGAGTCCACCATGCAACCAACAGCGACTGTATCGCCCTGCTTATATTTTGTAACGTCGCTACCTACCGACATTACTTTACCTACAATTTCGTGTCCAGGTACTAGAGGATATTTGCTGCCGCCCCAATCGTTTCGAACAGCGTGCAAATCTGAATGGCACACACCACAGTAAAGAATTTCAATTTCTACATCGTTGTCTCGTAAATCGCGGCGCTCGAAAGAAAACTCAGTGAGTTGAGAGCCTTGGCTTTTTGCTGCATATCCTGTTGTGTTCATAATAACTCCATAGTCTCTTAAAAATTTAAGACAACAACAGTATGGGACATAAAGACTGAATGTAAACTCTCAAACTCTCAAACTCTCAAACTCTAATATTGGCAAAAAAGTCCTAACAATATTTTGGTTTGTACATAAAGCCTTTTTAATGTGCTTAATTACGTAAATA
>JBLIIN010000062.1:0-8357 GCA_047635075.1 Methylophagaceae bacterium
ATTTACTCTCGCCACCTTGTGCTTCTGCCATTACTTTCGTAATCGCTGCTGTCAATGTAGTTTTGCCGTGATCTACGTGACCTATCGTTCCCACATTGACATGCGGCTTCGTTCTTTCAAATTTTACTTTAGACATGACCAGAGTCTCCCCGTCAGTATTATCAAGTTATAACAAAAACAAACAAGACAGAAAAATCACTGCCTACTCAAATAAAATCAATAAGGTCCAGTATGGAGCCCACAATCAGAATCGAACTGATGACCTCATCCTTACCATGGATGCGCTCTACCGACTGAGCTATGCGGGCCATATCCCAAACAAATTATGGAGCGGGTGATGGGAATCGAACCCACGTGATCAGCTTGGAAGGCTGGAGTTCTACCATTGAACTACACCCGCAAATAACTCTCTATACTACCTTATTAATATCGTGTGGTGGAGGGAGGAGGATTCGAACCTCCGAAGGCTGAGCCGTCAGATTTACAGTCTGATCCCTTTGGCCGCTCGGGAATCCCTCCACGAAAACAGGACATTATTCGCAAAAGAGGCCGCCATGTCAACACCTAAACTGTAATCAAAACGAATCTTCAAGCTGGGCTTATTCCCGAGGCTACGCTTTGCTTGTTTAATTATCACTGCGCGCAAAAACAGCGCATACTGTACTCTCAATTGACGTCATGTTCAGCTTACCAAAGATTTTTTTTCAGGAGTGCATTATGGAGCAGTACCGCGGTACTACTATTCTTTCGTATCGCCGCAATGGCCAAGTTGTAATTGGTGGCGATGGACAAGTTAGTCTTGGCAACACTGTCATGAAGGGGAATGCTCGAAAAGTGCGCCGACTATATAACGACCAAGTGATTGCTGGTTTTGCCGGTGGTACCGCCGATGCCTTCACCCTATTCGAACGGTTTGAGGCTAAACTTGAGAAACATCAAGGTAACTTAACTCGCAGCGCATTAGAACTGGCTAAAGATTGGCGTACGGATCGCATGATGCGTCGCTTAGAAGCCTTGTTGGCCGTTGCAGACCAAGAAACCTCCCTCATCATTACCGGTAATGGTGATGTTATCGAACCTGAACATGGTTTAATGGCCATAGGTTCTGGTGGCCCTTATGCTCAATCAGCTGCTATTGCTCTAATGGAGAACACCGATTTAAGCGCCAGAGACATCGTTGAAAAAGGCCTCAACATTGCAGCTGATATCTGTATTTACACAAACCGAAATCTTACTATTGAAACCCTAGAGGATATCTAAGCATTCATCAACGAGTACTTTGAAGCCAAAATCAGCCCTCCCAGCAGCGTAATGCGGTTTATTAGTTCCTAATTACACTTTGAGCGCATAGATGATCAGCTCCAAACTACAACGGCCAGAATAATTAAATACCCTCATACAAGCGAGTCTTAATCGAGTTATGCAAGCATTAACCCCAAAACAAATTGTTGAAGAATTAGATAAACACATTATCGGCCAGCAAGCCGCTAAACGCGCGGTGGCTATTGCTTTACGTAATCGTTGGCGCCGAAAGCAGTTATCTGCAGAACTTCAACACGAGATCACCCCTAAAAACATTTTAATGATTGGCCCCACCGGCGTTGGTAAAACGGAGATTGCTCGTCGCTTGGCGACATTGGCTAATGCACCTTTTATTAAGATTGAAGCAACGAAATTTACCGAGGTTGGTTATGTCGGCCGAGATGTAGAGTCCATTATTCGTGATTTAGCCGAAATGGCAATGAAAATGCTGCGTGAACAAGCGGTTAAAACAGTGCAGCCTGGTGCAGAGGATGCCGCTGAGGAGCGTATATTAGACGCTTTATTGACTCCGGCACGAGATCAAGATGATGAGTCTCATTCTAATACCCGCCAGCGTTTTCGCAAAATGCTTCGTGAAGGTGCCTTAGATGATCGTGAAATCGAATTAGAGTTAACCTCGCCTAATGTGGGGGTCGAAATCATGACTCCTCCTGGCATGGAAGAAATGACCAGCCAGCTTCAAGAGATGTTCCAGAATATGGGATCCTCTCGCAAAACAACCCGTAAATTAATGGTTGGCAAAGCAAAGCGCCTCTTAGTCGAAGAGGAAGCGGCTAAACTGATCAACGAAGAAGACTTAAAAGCTCAGGTAATCGAGGCAGTGGAGCAGGACGGTATCGTATTTTTAGATGAGATAGACAAGATTACACAACGCAGCGAAGTGGGCAACGGCGGCGCAGATGTATCTCGTGCGGGTGTGCAGCGTGACTTGTTGCCGTTAGTTGAAGGCAGTACTGTCTCGACAAAGTACGGTATGTTAAAAACTGACCATATTTTGTTTATTGCCTCCGGGGCTTTCCATTTGAGTAAGCCATCTGATTTGATACCAGAATTACAAGGCCGCTTACCTATTCGAGTTGAATTGGATGCTTTAGGTGCTGATGATTTTGTGCGTATTTTGACTGAACCTGATGCTTCTTTAACTGAACAGTACATTGCCTTGCTGTCGACTGAAGACACGCAGCTGTCTTTTTCTGAAGATGGCTTGAAACAAATTGCTGAATTAGCTTGTCAGGTTAATGAACAAACTGAAAATATTGGTGCTCGTCGTCTACATACGCTACTGGAAAAGTTATTGGAGGACTTGTCCTACGACACAGCCGCCGATGGTAAGCGTCAAATCATTATTGATTCTGCCTATGTTAATCAACAGTTGTCTAATTTAGTGCAAGATGAAGACTTATCGCGTTATATCCTCTAAATTATAGTTAAGGACATTTCAATTTTATGGCTAATCAGTCACCGCCTAGTAGTATCGTTTTACACAAGAAATCTAAGTCGCTTGAACTTGTGTATGGCGAACAATCTTATCGTTTGCCCGCCGAATATTTAAGAGTGTCATCTCCCTCAGCCGATGTACAAGGTCATGGCCCAGGACAAGAAGTCCTTCAGGTTAATAAAGAAGAGGTCGGCATTAATCAATTAGAGCCCGTTGGTCAATATGCTTTAAAGATATTTTTTGATGACGGCCATAATACGGGTTTGTTCACTTGGGATTATTTGTATACATTATCGACTGAACACGCCGAACGTTGGCAACATTATCTCGGCCGTTTGGCACAAGCGGGTCACCAAAGACAACAATAAGGTCACTGTTTTGGACAATAAAGACACCACACATTTTGGCTACAAAGAAGTTCCTGTCGAAGAGAAGGCATCGCATGTTGCTGGGGTGTTCCATTCTGTCGCGCAACGCTATGACATTATGAATGATTTGATGTCAATGGGTGTGCATCGCCTATGGAAACGGTTTGCCCTTAATGCCAGTGGCGTTCGCCTTGGTGCTAAAGTGCTTGATATAGCCGGTGGCACGGGTGATTTAACCCTTAAATTTTCTAAAATGGTAGGTAGCAGTGGTCGGGTTGTACTGGCTGATATCAATGCCAGCATGCTCAATGTCGGTCGTGATCGTTTAATTGATGATGGGGCAGTAGGCAATATTGAGTATGTGCAAGCCAATGCTGAAGCTTTGCCTTTCCCTGACAACAGTTTTGACTGCATAACTATCGCTTTTGGCTTACGTAACGTTACTGACAAGGACAAGGCTTTACGCTCAATGTATCGCGTATTAAAGCCCGGCGGCCGATTACTCGTGTTGGAGTTTTCAAAACCGGCAGAGTGGTTTTCACCGCTTTACGACTTGTATTCGTTCAAACTACTGCCAAAAATCGGTAAGTTGGTTTCAAATGACGAGGATAGCTACCGTTACTTAGCTGAATCCATCCGAATGCATCCGGATCAGCTCTCACTGAAAAAAATGATGAGTGATGCTGGCTTTGAACGATGTGATTACCACAATATGACGGCAGGCATTGTGGCTCTTCATAGCGGTTATAAGTTTTAGACCATGCCAGGTTTATTGACACCATTTGAACGGGCGCTGAATGCTACCTTGGCACATGACCCTGAATCTAGGGCAAGATTAATTCAATTCGACCAACGTAGCATTGCAATTGTAGTCAGTGATTTCGATAAGATTGTCCAGATACGCTTTTTGCAAGAAAAGTTAGCACTGTCACTTGATACTGAATCTGATGCTGACTTAACGGTTAAAGGCAAGGCGCTGACCTTAGCCAAATTGGGTAGCGACCCGGATAGTTTGTTTTCTGCCGATATTGATATTCATGGTGATGTGCAATTCGCGAAACAATTACGTGATTTATTAGATGGCTTTGATTTTGATTGGGAAGCTCAACTTGCTCGCTATACTGGTGATACACTGGCTTACCCAATTGCCCATGGCCTGAGGCAATTCGGCCTTTGGGCAAAGGACAGTCAACGTTCATTGGAATTAAATGTTTCTGAATATTTAAAAGAAGAAGCGCTCATATTACCTGACCAATCTCAAGTTAATGAGTACCTTTCTGCTGTCGATACTTTACGTGCCGATGCTGAGCGTTTAGAAGCCCATATTGCTCGCCTCAAGAAAACGTCATCATGAAACTCCAACAATTCTTTCGCTTACTTCAAATCAATCATGTGTTATCCAAACATCGTTTAGACGATATCATTCAAGCAACACATTTAATTCGCCCTCTGCGTTATTTAACTTACCTATCACCTTACCGGCTAACACACAGTAATAAAATTCCACGAGGTGAGCGTATTCGTCTGGCTCTTCAAGAGTTAGGGCCGATTTTCGTTAAGCTAGGTCAACTGTTATCAACACGACGCGATCTACTACCCGATGACGTCGCAGAATCTCTAGTGAAGCTGCAAGATCAAGTTGCGCCTTTTAGTAATGAAGAAGCGCGAGACCTAATCCAAAAAACTTACGGCCAAGAATCCATTGCGCTCTATTTTACTCACATCGATGAAGAACCCTTAGCTTCGGCCTCTATTGCCCAAGTTCATGCTGCAAAATTAGTCGATGGCAGTGATGTTATTCTCAAGCTCGTTCGACCTAATATCGAGAAAACCATTAAGCATGATGTTGGTTTACTTTATACGATTGCCGGTTTAGCTGAACGTTATTGGTCTGAAGGCAAACGCTTACGACCGACTGAGGTGGTTGCTGACCTAGAGAAAAACTTATTTGATGAGCTTGATATGCTTCGAGAGGCATCATCCGCGTCACAACTAAAACGCAATTTTGAAGGGACAGACTTACTGTATGTGCCTGAGATTAATTGGCAACTCACCCGACCTAAACTACTTGTACAAGAGCGGGTTTATGGTATCCCTATCGGGGATATTGATGCTCTTAAGGCCAAAAACGTCAACCTTGAACGCTTAGCAGAGATGGGGGTTGAGATTTTCTTTACTCAAATCTTCAAACACAGCTTTTTCCATGCAGATATGCACCCAGGCAACATTATGGTCGATGCAACTGATCCAGAAAACCCAAAATATGTTGCCGTTGACTTTGGGATTATGGGTACACTGGCCCAGAATGATCAGCGATATTTAGCGGATAATTTCTTAGCTTTTTTTAATCACGATTATCGCCGTGTCGCAGAATTACATATCGAATCTGGTTGGGTTCCCGCTGATACCCGTTTAGATGAATTTGAATCCGCGATTCGTAGCGTCTGTGAGCCAATTTTTGCTAAGCCACTCAAAGATATTTCAATAGGCCAGCTCCTACTTAGATTGTTCCAAACCGCTCGTCGTTTCAACATGGAAGTTCAACCACAGCTGGTTTTATTACAAAAAACCCTGCTGAATATTGAAGGGCTAGGCCGCCAGCTTTATCCTGAACTAGATCTATGGCAGACAGCAAAACCTATTTTAGAACAATGGATGAAAGAGAGAATGAGTGTCACCGCTGCTTTTAAAACCTTGCAAAAAGAAGCTCCAAATTGGATTCATACCCTACCCGCACTCCCACGGCTAATTAGCGACCTCAGTACCAAAGCACAGGAAGGCAAGCTGACGATGCAACTCTCTCCTAGAGACTTAGAGCAGATTCAACAAGAAATACGCAGCGCAAACCGGCGTAATATCTCGGCTATTACCGGTGCTACATTTGTTATCGGCGCCGCAATCATTGCGGGTATGGACATGGCGGGTTCAACCTACTGGTCAGGTATCCCATTATTAAGTTGGGGTTTAGGGATTTGGGGTGGGATGTTATTATTCTCGGGCTTCCAGAAGCGTTAATCGCTTACCATTTCTGATCAAGGTTTATTGTGTTTAAATATATTCTTGCCTTCGCAGGTTTTTACATATCAGGTTTTATACTAGCCTTACTGGGCTACTTTATTGGCGGTGTTATCGACCGCGCTCAAAGTCTCGGTTTAGGAGCGATTAACCCACTGGCCAATGGCCAACGTAAATTGGTTTTCCTAGAAACGACTTTTTTGTTGATGGGTAAACTGGCCAAGGTGGATGGTCATATTTCTAAAAATGAAATTAACCACGTAGAAGACTTCATCCAAAAAATGGATATGTCATCTGAACATCGCCAACAAGCTATAAACCAATTCAAACTCGGCTCCGTCTCAGACTTTAATTTTGATCAAACACTCAATGCTTTTATGGAACATTGCGGGCAAACACTGCATTTAAAACAAGTGCTCTTGATGTATTTGATTGTCATGGCCGCCGCAGATGGTCAGGTCGATGCCGCAGAGCAAGCTTTTCTCAAACAAGTGGCCAATCGCTTAGGCTATAGCGATATCGAGTTTCAGCAAATGCTCGATATGGTGTTGAATCAATCTCACTTTGGTCAAGGAAGTCCCACCTCGGCCTCTTCATTAGATGATGCCTACAAAGCCTTAGGTGTTACTGCTGATCAGTCTGACCAAGAGATTAAGCGGGCTTATCGCAAACTAATGAGCCAATACCATCCCGATAAGCTCATTGGCCAAGGTTTACCTGAAGACATGATCAAAGTCGCAACGGAGCAGGCCAAAGAAATCCAAGTCGCTTATGATTTAATAAAAAAACAGCGGGAGACACGCTAATCTCCATTGGTTCAACTAGTAGATAAGCTAGAGATAATATAAATCACACCCTCTATCAGGATTAATTTTGGTGTGCCTAAACAGGCTATTCGATTGATTAATCAGATTCAATAACGTAGTCACAGTAGTGTCAACCATGAGGTCAACCCCCACCTTTTGGTTTAAAATTGAATGACTCAACGTTTATTTGATAGCCTTTGCTTTTTAAAGATGCTGATCAATTGATGAATGATGATGTGAAAACAAGCGGGAACGATATCGAGAGTTGCAATTTCAAACTCTGTCGACGTCATGTCAGTATTATTTATTGCCCCAAATTTTAGCAACGGCACGCTCGTTACCTAAAAAGCCAACGACCAGTGTGACCATGGCAATTAAACCAAAGACAATTACCGGGATTAGAAAGCTAACGCCCACTCCTTCCGGAATAAAATTTAGCACTAAGCTCGTTAAGCCAGCAAAAACCAGTCCCATAAAAATAAGAATTTTTCTATTGAGGGGCTTATAGACATAGGGATCAGTGTTTTTTTCGAAGATATTCAAAATAGGGGAGAAAAGTAGTCTTAGTAATTGTTTCATTTGAATCTCATCAGGGTTAGAGAATGGATTTATGATTGGCTATTTTACATAGCCTCTGAATAAAATAAACTTATAATCAATGATTGTATTGATTATATTCTTGCTACAAAAACCTTATCCTACCTTAGCTGGCTATCTTTACTACCACGGCGATTAGTACTGCCTGAGTGGGTCTGTTCTTCTTCTAGCGCTGACTGGCATCCAATACAAAGGCGAACGCCGGGAATAGCGCTACGTCGTGCTTGTGGAATGTCGCCATCACACTCTTCACACTGCATTAAGCTTTCACCAACACTTAACTGACTCCTTACCAGTTCTACGGCATCCTCAACGCTGGCATCAATTTGATCTTGTACTGCACCATCACGTGCCCAACCACCAGCCATTTTTTGCTCCTATTGAATTCTTAGATAGCTTCTCTATCGTTATTTTTAATATAGCGTTGCTGTAGGTTGGAATCAAGTTAGTGGATTTGAATTTGCTGCTTAGAGACCGACATGTATGGCCTTTTTCCTAAAATAAATCTAACCCACCACTCATTGATATACTTTAAATATTAAAAAATTGACGATTCTGTTATTGAAGTAACGGCCTCAAGCACCTTCATACCTTTAAAAGAGTTTCCGTATTTATTTAATTTTGGGCTCCACACAACGATACAAAACTTGCCCGGATGTATGGCCATTATTCCTCCACCGACGCCACTTTTACCAGGCAATCCTGTTTTAAAGGCAAATTCACCGGCCTCGTCATAAAACCCACACATCTGCATGATTGAATTGATTCGTTTCGTTCGCTGTGGGCTGACAATGGTTTGATTGGTCACTG
>JBLIIN010000063.1:0-8339 GCA_047635075.1 Methylophagaceae bacterium
CATTACTTTTGAGCCTCTCGAGCACTTGTTGATCTTCTTCTGTCCAATTCAAACCATCCACCACAAACAAAATAACATCAACATCATCAATCGAAGAAGCCGCGGCGCGATTAAGATAGCGGTTCATCGCCCTTTTACCGTCAATATGTAGGCCTGGTGTATCAACGTATATGAGCTGACTATTTTCTTCAGTTTTTATCCCCAGTATACGATGCCTTGTCGTTTGTGGCCGCCGCGATGTAATACACAGTTTCTGTCCTAATACCCGGTTGATTAATGTTGATTTGCCGACATTGGGCCGTCCGATAATGGCGACATAACCTGACTTGAAGGTTGTTTGTGTCATGATTGCTCTGCTAATAATATAAGTGCGCGTTCGGCTGATTTTTGTTCAGCTTTGCGATGGCTGGCGCCTTCTGCTATTACCACTTTACTGAGTAATGCAATTTGGCATGAAGCCTCAAATTGAGGCGGTTTATTCGTAGCGTGTTTCACTTCTTTGACACTGTAAATAGGTAATGCTTGCTGTCGACTTTGCAATAACTCTTGTAATTGTGTTTTCGGGTCTTTAACCACTTCAGAGACGTCAATAGAATCTAACCGTTCTTGATAAAGTCTTAATATTAATGCCTTAACTTGCCCAACATCACTGTCTAAATAAACGGCTCCTAATATTGCTTCAACCGTATCAGCTAGAATTGACTCGCGTCGAAAACCACCACTTTTTAACTCTCCTGGACCCAATATAAGGACTTCACCTAACTGTAATTCACGCCCTATCTCGGCCAACGTGACACCTTTAACCAGCGATGATCTAAGTCGACTTAATTTGCCTTCCTTAACTTGAGGGAAACGTTCGAATAGAGCTTCAGCAATAATGAAACTCAAAATAGCATCGCCCAAGTATTCCAGTCGTTCGTTATTTTTAGCATCCGCGCTGCGGTGTGTTAAGGCCTGCTGAAAAAGTGCGGCACTTTTAAACTCATATTGTAATTGCTTAAGTAATGCTTTTTGGCGAATGGTCATACTCATCTAACAGCTTTTTGAGCCTCGGCTTCTAAGTGAAAATTCCCCACAAAACTCACATGTGCAATAAAGGGTTCTCTGACTTCATAATCGATAATAATTTTATCAACGTGAACATTGTTTTTGTTACGTAGTAGCTCAATATTGTCTTTTTTTACGTTGAATATATAACCGGTATTGAAACGCTTGCTTAATAGTGTATTCACTTGTTGCTTGGTCAGTTTATTCGCAGTAATTTCCTTCTCCATACCCTGCATTACTTGTATCACACCATAGTACTCTTGATACATCGGAAATAAACGCATCATAAATGTAGCTATGAACCCAATTATTCCTAAAACAATTACCCAACTAATCAGCGTCATTCCTGCCTGTTGCTGTTTCATCGCATACCCCTTTTAATTAATTGAATTACCAATACGTTTGCTATTAATACAGATTTTGCTTGCATTACAGTCCCAACTCATCCAAATATAAAATGCCTTACCCACTAAGTTCGCTTCTGGTACTGTTCCCCAAAATCGACTGTCACTACTGTTATCACGGTTATCACCCATGACGAAGTATTCCCCATCTGGAATAACAATATCTACCTGTATACGTTGTCTGCCCGGTGATATCGCCATATCATGATTTACACCGCCTAATTGTTCAGTTAGCACACTGTCTTTGGCGGCAACAATACCCAGTAAGTCACCTGTTTTAAACTGAGGTTGTTGAACCATTGCTTGGCCATTGATATAAACAATTTTATCTATGTATTGCACATGATCTCCGGGCAAACCTACTACCCGTTTAATATAATCAATCTGTGGCTTGGGTGGATATCGAAACACCACGACATCACCTCGCTTGGGTTTGCCTATTTCGATAATTTTACTATTCAATACAGGCAGACGAACACCATAATCAAACTTATTGACCAATATGAAATCACCAATTCGTAATGTCGGCACCATCGATGCGGATGGTATCCTGAACGGTTCTATCAAAAATGATCGAACAATCAAGACTGCTAAAATAATGGGGAAAAATGATTTAGCATATTCTACGATGACTGGCTCAGCTTCATCAGGGCCTCTATTTGGTGCCCACAGCCATTTATCCAATATCCAAATTACCCCAGTTACCGCTACGAGAGTGACCATTAATGCTGGAAAACTCACATTAAGATCCTCATTTAAGATTTTTTAGATAGCTGTAAAACAGCTAAAAATGCTTCTTGTGGCACATCCACTCTACCAATTGACTTCATCCGTTTTTTACCTTTTTTTTGTTTTTCTAATAATTTACGCTTGCGTGAAACATCACCACCATAACACTTGGCCAACACATTTTTACGCATCGCCTTAACGGTCGATCGTGATATGACATGGCCGCCAATCGCCGCTTGGATTGCAATATCAAACATTTGTCTTGGGATAAGCTCTTTCATTTTCTCGACCAAATCACGACCACGGCCAATACTCTGATCGCGATGCACGATCATAGACAAAGCATCGACACGCTCGCCATTGATTAGGACATCCAATTTAACGAGATCAGCGGTTTGAAAACGAACAAAGTGATAATCCAAAGAGGCATATCCGCGACTGACCGACTTTACGCGATCAAAGAAATCAATCACGACTTCATTCATTGGGATTTCATAACTAACAGCCACTTGCTTGCCCATATACTGCATTGATTTTTGAACACCCCTCTTTTCTATACAGAGCGTAATAACGGCACCTAAATGTTCTTGCGGGACTAAAATATCAGCAATGACAATAGGTTCTCGTATTTCATCAATCGTACCTATATCGGGTAATAATGCTGGATTTTCGATTTTCAGCTCTTCGCCTTTGCGGTTTAATACCTGAAAAACCACTGTTGGCGCAGTCGTGATTAAATCTAGATCGTATTCCCGTTCTAAGCGCTCTTGAATGATCTCCATATGGAGGAGCCCTAAGAAGCCACATCGAAAACCAAAGCCCAAAGCTTGTGAGTTTTCGGGTTCGAAAAACAATGAAGCGTCATTGAGTCTCAACTTGCTTAAAGCTTCACGGAAGGCTTCAAAATCATCAGAGCTCACTGGGAAAATACCGGCATACACTTGTGGTGTCACAGATTTAAAGCCGGGGAGTCTTTCTATTGCGCCGTTATGACTATGCGTTAATGTATCTCCCACTGGCGCACCATCAATGTCTTTAACACCAGAGATGACATAGCCCACTTCACCACAAAACAAACCTTTATCGCGCTTGCTTCGTTTTGGTGTGAAAACGCCGACTTGCTCGACCTGATACTCGTGCCCTGTTGACATCACCTTGATCTTATCTTTGGCTTTAATACTGCCTTGCATCACACGCACCAGAGAAATCACACCCACATAACTGTCAAACCATGAATCAATAATCAATGCTTGTAATTTCCCGTCGGGATCACCCTTCGGTGCTGGAATCCGTTCGACCAAAGCTTCCAGTAAATCTTCAATGCCTAAGCCTGTTTTAGCACTGCATCGCACGGCATCTAATGCATCAACACCGATAATATCCTCTATCTCTTGTGCAACCTGATCAGGATCAGCTGACGGTAAATCAATTTTATTCAGGACGGGTAAGACTTCAAGATCTAAATCAATTGCGGTATAACAGTTAGCAACACTCTGCGCTTCAACGCCTTGCGCAGCATCAACTACCAATAATGCACCCTCACAAGCAGCTAGTGAACGAGACACTTCATAGGAGAAGTCAACGTGACCTGGCGTATCGATAAAATTTAAGTGGTAGGTTTCGCCATTACGCGCCTTATAATCTAAAGAGACACATTGTGCCTTAATTGTGATGCCTCGTTCTCGTTCAATATCCATTGAATCCAGTACTTGAGATGACATTTCTCTGGAAGTTAAGCCACCACAGACTTGAATGAAGCGATCCGCAATGGTGGATTTACCATGGTCGATGTGTGCAATGATTGAGAAATTACGGATATTCTCCATGAAGTTATGTATTACCTTAGATCAGTATTTCATAAAAAATTCGGCCGATACACAAGTACCGGCCGAATAAGATTTTTCGTCAATTTTACGGTAAAAACATGGCGCTGTCCTGTTTAGACAGTCTCAAGTTTTTATCTTCCGCTATTTTTATTGTTTTTCAATTTTTAAAGCAATGAACGTTGCCCCTTGTTCACGCTGGACTAGAACTGGGATTGACTTGTCTTCCGGCAACTTACGTGCAATCTCCAAAAACTGCTTTGCACTGCTAATCTGAAGATTATTTAGGCTCATCACCACATCACCACGGCGAATACCTGCTTTAGCCGCAGCGCCTTGTTCTACACTGAGCACAATCGCACCGCCCTTTTTAACATCAAAGCGCTCTCGTTGCTGCGGTGTTAACTCTGCCACTTCAACAGCCAAGCGCTCATCTATTAGACGGCTAGGTTTATTACCGGTTTTAAGCATTGCGACAGCATCGTCTTCCAGCTTCTCAATAACTACTTTCAACGTTTTCTGCTTTTTATTACGCATCACAACAACCGGAACAGATTCTCCAATCTTCGTTCTGCCTACAAATGGTGGCAGTGATGAGGAGGTCGAGATCTCGTTGCCATTGAACTCCAGAATTACATCACCTGTCTCCAGACCTGCTTTTGCAGCTGGACTCTGGGGCATCACGCGCGATACTAAGGCGCCATATGATTTATCTAAACCGAATGATTCAGCTAACTCTCTCGTAACATTTTGAATCACAACACCCAACCAACCTCGACTCACATAGCCTTGAGATTTTATTTGTTTTACTACATCCATTGCGACATCCATAGGAATAGCAAATGATAATCCCATAAAGCCGCCAGTTCGACTATAAATTTGTGAATTAATACCAATGACTTCACCATCCATATTGAACAATGGACCACCTGAATTACCTGGATTGATTGCTACGTCAGTCTGGATGAAGGGCACATAATTATCACTCGGTAAATTACGCCCTAGCGCACTGACAATACCGGCAGTTGCAGAAGAATCAAAACCGAAAGGAGAGCCAATTGCAAGTACCCACTCACCTACTTGTAATTGTGTCGAGTCTCCTAGTTTAACAGCGGTCAGTCCTTTGGCTTCTACTTTTAATAGAGCAATATCACTAGGTTCGTCACTGCCTAGTACCTTTGCCTCTAATTCTGTTCGGTCATTAAAACGTACGATAATTTCATCTGCATCTTTAATTACGTGATGATTGGTCAGGATATAACCATCTTCTGACAGGATAAAGCCAGACCCCAATGAATGTGACTCATAAGGCTGCGGGCTTTGCCCTCCTTGCCCCGGTCCGAAAAAGTGCTTAAACATTTCATCAAATGGCGTACCATCCGGAAGTTCCATACCTTCGGGTAATTTCGGTAAGCGACGTGCTTTGTTGATTTTAGTTGTACTGATGTTGATGACGGCTGCACTGTTGTCGGAGACCAATTCAGTTAGCTCAGGTAAGCTCTTGGCTTGTGTGGGCAATGTCATTGCTAGTAATGTAGCCAAGATCGTTAACCAAGCCCAAAGTTTATACTTTTTCATCATTTATTCCTCTTTTACACTTGCTTGAAAACTCTCTTTTTTATTTCTCAGACGCTGTCTTGTACAAATAAACCCTATCACTAGCCCGGCCAGACCCATTGTTATTTCTGCGAACTCGCCCAGTTCTAGGGCTCTCGCAACCATTGAGAATATAAACAACAGACCTAAGGGTAGTAAATACATTAATGCTGCACCCTGTAGTAAGGTTTGTTCCGGTATCTCAACTGTGACAACTTGGCCGACACGAATATTCTCTGTTTTATTAACTGTTATTCTTGAAAAACGCTGCCCTACATGCTTGGCTAACAGACCCGTCCCACACCCTTTTTTAACTTGACATTGACTACACGTTGATTGGCGCTCGGCATGAAGCCACACTGTGTCATCTTTTATTTCGATGACTGTTGCTTGTTGTTCTATCATGATCTGCTAGTCAGGAACCTTGATCGACCGGCCAATTTTCTCAACTGTGAGTCCTGGCACTTGGCCAACTGTCGTAATAAAGTGATTGTCTGACACAATACCGAAAGCATTAATCGCACCCATTTTCGTGCCACCTTCAATATGTTTATGCGCTGGCATCTTTTGCTCGATAAAAACGGATACTGAACTCAAGCCATCACTGTAAACACGCTGTTCAACCACAAGGTCATTATGAGATTTACGACGACTTTGCTCTGCGACAAGGGCAAAACCTTCAGGTAGCCAAGCTACTTGCCATAATTTAGAAGTCGTTTCTTGTTTACCTTCACCTGGTTTAGTGTTATTGACTGGTTCAGTCTGATTACGGTTCCAAGTGTGTTCTTGGCCTTCTGTTTGTGGTTGAAGTTCCAAATCAGAAACGTCTACATTCAGATTGATAGTTGAAAAACTAAACTTTTCTAAGACTTGGTTTTTTTCGGTTAGTAGATCTGATTGCAGTAATAAATCTGTCTCATCATCCACCCAAAGATGGTATCCGTAGCGATACTCGTCGACCGGCGTAACCAACAGCTGCTTCGCTTTTCTGTTTGCTACACGACCGTTATCGCCCATTGTAATGGCGTAATAAGGTGCAGCCGAACTCACTCTCGTTAACAAGTCGCTCGGGAAGCCACGGCCTAGCGGTCTCTTATCAATATTAATCCGTTTCCCTTCGGGGAAAATACACGTTACAAGATCGTTGGTTCGGATTAACTCACGGGCTGCACCATCAAGCGATAGCAAACGTTCTACCTCACCGTTTTCGTTAGCACTGTGCACAATCCTGATAGCTTGTACTTTTTGGCCGATTTGATAAGTAAACACACCATCGTAATTCAGCGTTTTTGCTGCGATCCCCATGCGCTCCAATAAAGCCATTGGCTCTGACTCTGCAGCGGTTATGGCTGACGACAAGCCCAGACAAAATACTAAACAAAATTGTACTAAATACTGCATTATCTATTGACCTGATTCATAAGCAATCACTCGGGCGTTAGAAAATACATCCGATGCACCTGCATATTCGTTGTGGTCGACAAGATAGACGTTTAATCTGTCCTCTATTTCTTGTTCGGTTACGGTCCAGCGATTACTTGGCTGTTGTATGGCAACGGTAATGGCCGAAGTATCATCTACTGCTGCCATGGTATTGGCTGGCGCAACGATATATTCAGGTTGTGTGATTGTGCCAACAACGGCTAGTGCACCAAACGACGCAGCTACAGCCAGTGCAACCGTTTGCTTCCAGAACCTTTCTGGGAATGTTAATACAGTAGCTGTTGATTTTTCGACTGAGTTGATAGGCTCCGCTGCGGCTTGAACCACGGTCGTGCTATGCGATGGTTCATTCGCAATTGCTGCGCTAATTTGTTGTGTTATGTCACCCTGCTGACATCGAATAGCTTGGCCGTGAAGTACGTTACTAGCAAGCTGATATCGTTGAAACCGCTCTCTTGCAGTGTGGTCAGTACTTAGCAGTGCTATTGCTCGGTCCAACTCTTCGTCTTGCAGTTCCCCATCAACTAACGCAGACAATAATTCATCGTCACTGGCTATCATTGTTGTTCCCCTTCACCCATTATCATTTGTATTTTTTGCTCTATTGCTTCTCGCGCACGAAAGATTCGTGAACGTACTGTTCCTATTGGACACTCCATTGCTTCAGAAATTTCCTCATAGCTCATTCCTTCAAATTCCCTCAGCTTAATTGCTGTCGCTGTATCTTCTTGTAGCTCATCAATCGCTTGATGAATTGCTTGTTCGAGTTCATTGGTCACCAGATTACTTTCTGGTGTTTCGAATTCTTTTAGCTCCGGCGCGTCAAAAACATTGGTTGCATCCGCTGCATCCACATCCATTGCCGGCGGACGTCTTGCTCTTGCCGTTAGATGATTTTTCGATGTGTTGATTGCAATTCGGTATAGCCATGTATAAAACGCGCTGTCTCCTCGAAAGTTAGGTATTGCCCTGTAGGCTTTTATGAAGGCCTCTTGTGCCACGTCTTGCGCCTCACTCGGGTCATGAACAAAACCTGTGATAACATTGATGATTCGCTGTTGATATTTCATAATCAACACATCAAAAGCTTTTTTATCACCTGCTTGTACACGTAGTACCAGCTCTTGATCCACACTCATCATTTATTCCGGACCATCCCTAAACACCGGTAGTATTTTTTATTAAGTTCGTTATTGACTTGCATCTCAGTAGGTTTGTTCCCAGTCGGTCACTAAATATAAAGCCTTTGACCTGAAAATCATAATGGATTTCATCTTTTTTTCATATTATCACCAAC
>JBLIIN010000064.1:0-8310 GCA_047635075.1 Methylophagaceae bacterium
GTTATTTGCAAATTTACGTCGCCAAGGTTTGGTTAGCAGTGCAAGAGGCCCAGGTGGTGGCTATCGATTGAGTCGTTCAGCAGATGAGGTCACGGTATTAGATGTCATCACTGCTGTAGATGAAAAATTGGATGCAGCGCGTTCCGAAGGCGAAGGCAACTGCGTTAACGGAGAACAATGTTTGAGTCATGAAATTTGGCAAAGTTTGAGTGACCAAATTAGAACATTTCTAGGCGGTATTACATTGGGCCAAGTCGTTAAAAATCATCAACAAGATAACAACAGCGATAAAGCCATTAAATTTGAAATGATGGGGTAAATGAGTGATCACACTAACAGAATCAGCTGCAAATCGAATCAAAGACATGATAGCCAAACGCGGATCGGGCGTGGGACTTCGAGTAGGTGTCACAGAAAGTGGCTGTTCTGGATATAAATATGCATTGGATTATGCTGAGTCAATTTCAGAAGATGATGTCGTGATTGAACGAGATGATGCCAAAGTAGTTATTGCTCAAAAGAACGTCAAGATTATTGATAACACTGAATTAGATTTCGTCAAGGAAGGGCTAAATCAAAGTTTCAAGTTTAATAATCCTAATGCTGTTTCAGAATGTGGTTGTGGTGAAAGCTTTAGCCTCACCAAGTAAAAAGCGTCAATTTTCTCGTTTATAGTGTCGATACTGCTATGATCTTGCTATGCAAGATCTAGATAACCTCAGTTTTGATGCCAAACACATATGGCACCCTTATAGCAGCGTTAAAACCCCTAGCCAAATACATGAAGTAGTCTCGGCACAAGGTGTTCATCTAACACTCAGTGATGGTAGAAAAATCATAGATGGTATGTCTTCATGGTGGTCTACTATTCATGGCTATAATCATCCTCAACTAAATAAAGCGGCCAAACAACAAATTGACGAAATGGCGCATGTCATGTTTGGTGGTTTGACCCATCCTCCGGCTATAGAACTCGCCCGAAAACTGATTGATATTACTGCAGAGCCACTACAATACGTTTTTTTTGCTGATTCTGGATCAATCTCTGTTGAAGTCGCAATCAAAATGGCAATTCAATATTGGTTCGCTCAAGGAAAAACTCAAAAACAAACTATCCTAACGCTTCGAAGTGGTTATCATGGAGACACTTTTGGTGCGATGTCTGTCAGCGATCCTGAAAACGGCATGCATAACTTGTTTGAACAAATATTAACGAAGCAGCTATTTGCTCCAGCACCAACTTGTCAGCATGATGAAGATTGGCAAGATGCCGATATTGCTGAATTTAGGACACTCATAAAAACACACCACGAGCAACTAGCCGCTGTTATTTTGGAACCTCTGGTTCAAGGTGCTGGTGGTATGCGAGTCTATTGCCCAGAGTATTTACGTCAAGTCAGACAACTATGTGACCAGTATAATGTGCTGTTAATCCTAGATGAGATAGCCACAGGATTTGGCCGAACAGGGAGCTTATTTGCTTATGAACAAGCGGGTATCTGTCCAGATATACTCTGCTTAGGAAAAGCGTTAACTGGTGGTTATATGACTTTAGCAGCCACATTATGTAGTAACGAGGTCGCCATGGGTATTAGTGCTGATGACAATGGTGTATTGATGCATGGCCCGACTTTTATGGCTAATCCTTTAGCTTGTCGTGTCGCATCAGCTAGCCTAGATCTGCTGCTGGCATCTGATTGGCAAAACCAAGTCAAACAAATAGAACAACAATTATTAGCTGAATTATCCATTTATCAATCTGACATTTTAGTCAAAGAGGTCAGAGTAAAAGGCGCGATAGGGATTATTGAATTGCACCAACTCATTTGGGAGCAAATGGACTGGTTACCTAAATTTATTGTCGATCAAGGCGTCTGGATTAGACCTTTTAAAAACCTTCTTTATATTATGCCACCTTATATTATTCAACCTAGTGAATTGACCGAGCTCACCTCAGCGATGGGTAAAATACTAGTAGCATTAAACAATAAAAGTGGTTGATATCTCCTTTCTGGACTATCGTAGATAACAGCATCTTAAATAAAGACGTGCTTTATTTAAGCAGGCGGCTCATTGATCCAGCTTAAATTGTCATTACCTATTTTGAATAAAGTACCATTCAAATACGTCATTATTTTGAGCATCGTCTAGTGTCATAAGGTCATAATCTTGATCATCAAAATCAATAACAGTTTGTTTTACAACATGCAGACCATGAAATTTAATAAAAGCCTCCTTTTCAGTTTTGCTGGTAATGTGAAATGCTGTTTTAGCAGATTCACCATCTCCGGTTGTCCAAATGGCTTCTAATAATAAATTTAAGATGTCTTCGTGATACTGGCCTCGCTTTTTTTCATCCAATTCAAAATGACACGCTATTGCAGCATAGTGAGCGTTTAAGTTTGTATAATTGAGTTCCAAAACTTCATCAGCCTTTCGAACACAGTTGGGCCAATTAGCAGAGGCCATGGCGTTAATTAGGCTTTGATTTAACTCTTTTTCATGAGTGTTGGACTGGTAACGATCCGTTAAAACATAAACCGCCCGTAAGTCAACTGTTACTTCCAGAGAGGGCATCGCTTTTATGGTCTTAACAAGTATGTTGTAAGCTACATTATGTTGAGTATTTTCAATATTATTTTTCTGTTGAGTTCGATGGGCTGAACTACAAGCACTCAGCAACAAGGCGAACGTAATAGCTAGAGATGGGGTATGAAATAGCATTATT
Source organism: Methylophagaceae bacterium (assembly GCA_047635075.1). Lineage (GTDB taxonomy): Bacteria > Pseudomonadota > Gammaproteobacteria > Nitrosococcales > Methylophagaceae. The sequence goes on from JBLIIN010000064.1 coordinate 2,729, forward strand.
GCGTGATCATTAAGCCGAACATACCAAGGACAAATCCCAAAACAGCCCCTAATGGCGGAGCCCAATGTTTGTCCAGTTGTACCTGCGGCGCTATATCTTGGAAGATGGCATAGAGAATACCACCAGATGCAAAAAGCATAATGGCGGCGACAATGACAGGATAGTCTGACATCCAAAGATAACCTGTTACACCGGCAATGGGACCGAGTAACGACATGGAAGAGATCAGCAACAGAACTTTGTATGGTTTGTAAGTTGAGGTGGCATTTAATTCACGATATGCACTAAATCCTTCAGGTAGGTTTTGTAATGCAATTAAACCGGCCAGTAAAAAGGCAGTATGACGACCTGTTGCGAAAGCAGCACCTAGTGCAATTGACTCTGGTATAAAATCCGAGAGCATAGCAGCAAGTTGACTCGCTGGCGTGTTGATTTTTTTAAGTAATATATCAAGCATCATGAAACTCAATCCGCCAAGGATAAAGATAATACAAGCAGAGAGGGGTTGGAGGTTAGCAATACCTTCTGGTACTAAAACAAGGGCGACGGCTGACAACAGTGCACCGCCCCCAAAGGCAACTACACCATGTCGAAGCCCTTCTCGATGCCATTTTTCTTCAGTGTTTTCAATGCAAGCGACTGCTGCACCCAGAGCCATAGCTAGACCTGCAAGCGTTGATGATACGATGACAGTGAATAACTCAGACATAAACAAGCCTTGTATGGTAATTCGACCATAATAGATGTTTATAATTGAGTAATAGAACTTGATTGCACATTAATGACTGATCAGACCTTATTTGTACTCAATATGTTTGTCGTATTTTTCTTATAGCGCGTAAGATAGTAGTTTTAGATAAACTCTGAGAGTGTCGTTTATCTGTTCTTTTATTGCTTATAAAGAAACCCATCCTTATATCGCTCTTCTCGCCAATTCCACCAATGCTTGCCTAGCTTCCATCGTACTCTTGACGGCTTGAGCAAATTGCAATCGATGCAGTTGGCCAGCTACACGAAGATGAAATCCTTCACCATCAACACCAACGATTTTAGGTAGATTTTCTGCATCATAAGCAATGCTAAATAGTTCACAGTAATGATTCATCGCATCTTGATGATCTTCATTCATGTGCTCAACCATGCCAGTCTCTTCTTCAAAACTAAACGGGCTTTCTTTCATGAAGCCGGCTTTTTCTACCCAATAAATCTCCCCGAAACCACCAATATAACGTACGCGAACAAAGTCGAGTGTGTAGAAATTGAAATTATGAGTGTTATGGAAGTTGCGGGAATTAGGGTGAAAACGATAATATCGCTCCGCCATTGCCTCATCATCGGTTTTTATCGCATTAGCAATATAGGTAACGCGTCCAGCTGCCTGAGCATCATCAGTTTGCGGATCGTAAGCAATCAAGGACACTTTATTATCAGCCAGAATATTTTTGGTATGCTGAGCTATGGTGCTAATCAAAATAACAGGTTGACCATCAAGGTTAATGCAATAGGGCGTAATAGAGCCAAATGGGTAGCCAGGCAGGTCAATAGAATGGGTGCTTAGCACGCCATCACAACGAGATTGAAATAAGGCTCTAGCTTCTTGTGAAGCTTGTTCTGATTTGTTCATGAGATTGCCTGTATTTTGATGAAGGGGTTATGAAATATTGATTTTGACGACTTTCATGTATTCAAAATTAATGCCGGCTATTGTTTCGGTATCCGGATAATAAATCATATCAACTCGGGCGCCTTGGAGAGATTTATAGGTTTTTTGGCGTTTATACTTAAAAGGGACTTCTTGGTCTGCCACTAAGACAGTATTGAAAACCCACTCACCTTTTCGGCGTTGGACATGAGATGTGATTTTTTGCATGGTCGAGTGAATGAGCTTGTCATTCTCTGCCAGAAACTTTTTGATACTTTTCATCGTTACAATGCCATTTGGTAGCGTTGGTGTAGTATACCAACCCGTTCGACATAGACCTCGGTTTCTTTATATGGTGGAATGCCTTTATGTTTATTTACGGCACTTGGTCCTGCATTGTAAGCCGCTGTTGCAAACTCGATATTACCATTAAAAAGTTTTAATAGTTGGGCTAGGTATTTGGTGCCTCCAATGATATTTTGGCTGGGGTCTAAGGCCTCTTCAACGCCGAGTTCTTTTGCTGTTGTAGGCATTAGTTGCATTAATCCTTGCGCACCTTTACTAGAAAGAGCTTTGGGGTTAAAAGCAGACTCAGCGTGTATTAGCGCCCTTATTAAAGCCGGGTCAACCTGATACAGTTGGGCCGCTTGCGTGACGGTATCAGAATAGGAAGTGAGGTCCAATCTGACCTGATACCAGTCAATCATAGAGTCTGGGTTACAGGCGTAGCAATCATATTTGAAGACTTCAAACTCAGTGATGTGCTTAGGTTTATTATTGGTGAAAACAGTGACATTATCAGACTCTGAATATTTGTAGATAATGGTTGTCTTAATCGGTTTTTTCTTTTTAGCGGGTGTGACATTGCTAAACTCAATCGTGCCATCTTCGGATTGAGTGCGCTCGATGCCCGCCTTGGCAAGGGACAGGCTAGGTAATAAAAAGAGCAATAATAATAAACGCATTATTGTGGCCAGCAAGGCCTAATAAAACTGACCAGCACTGCCAACAACAGTGGTAACCAACCCCAATGTTAAATTGATTGCAATCAATAACCGAATTTGGTTCAGGGCTTTAGCGCCGGTTCCCCAGTCTTGGCTTTCAACGGCATGCGCTAATTTTTTATGCGGTGAAAAAAACACATGCAGGAACAATAACATCATAATAACGCCCAATAGCAACATAATGAGAATATGAGGTCCCACTTCGCTCATGCCGCCATACTGTTGAATGATGCCTATGCCGGTCACTAGTAAAGTAATAATAGAGACCCAAACCCATGGGAAAAAACGTTTAAAAGTGTATGACCACAATCTGAGGCGAATTGAAGGCTCTAATGAGGCTGCTGCGGGTCTGAGCGCCATATAGGCGAAAAACATGCCACCAACCCAAATTATGACGGCTAATAAGTGTAAAGTAATGGCTAATGACATGTTGTCTCCTAAAGGCACTAATTATTATTTTGTGTTGATCATAATGTCGGCAATATTTTCTCGCCATTCTTCGGGGCCAGAGTGATGGATTGACTCACCAAGACTATCTACAGCAACAGTTACTGGCATATTCTCAACATAAAACTCTCGAACTGACTCCATACCCAGTTCTTCAAAAGCTACAATACGTGAGGATTTTATTGCTTTAGAGACTAAATAGGCTGAACCACCGACAGCAATTAAATAAACAGATCGATGCTGTTTAATTAAAGCAATGGTATCTTCACCGCGCTCAGCCTTACCAATCATGCCTAATAGGCCTGTTTTACCGAGCATAAGCTCAGTGAATTTGTCCATTCGTGTTGCTGTTGTCGGGCCAGCGGGCCCCACAATTTCATCTTTAACCGGGTCAACAGGGCCGACATAATAAATAAAGCGGCCTTTAAAATTTAAGCCATCAGGTAAATCTTGGTTTCTAGCAAATAAATCGGCTATTTTTTTATGAGCTGCATCACGACCTGTCAACAAGTGGCCTGTTAATAATAATGTGTCGCCGGGTTGCCATGCTTGAATTTCATCTTGTGTAATCGTATCAAGATTGACATAACGGGTGTCTTTGGCTGCTTGCCAAGTAATCTCTGGCCAGTCTTCTAATGCCGGTGGAGAAAATGTGGCAGCACCTCTACCATCAAGAGTGAAGTGTGTGTGACGCGTTGCTGCGCAGTTAGGAATAAGTGCAACAGGCAGGGATGCGGCATGAGTGGGGTAGTCATGGACTTTTACATCCAGGACGGTTGTTAGTCCGCCAAGACCTTGAGCACCAATGCCAAGTTGGTTGATTTTATCATAGAGTTCAACACGTAATTTCTCGGTTGCGGTAGAGGGACCACGGGACATCAGGCCTTGAATATCAATTGGGGCCATTAAAGATTGTTTGGCCATCAACATCGCTTTTTCTGCTGTTCCTCCGACACCAATACCTATCATGCCTGGAGGGCACCAGCCCGCGCCCATTTTAGGGATAGTGTCTAAGACCCAGTCCACTAAATTATCACTTGGGTTTAGCACAGCAAATTTAGCTTTATTCTCAGAGCCAGCCCCTTTGGCTGCAATATGAATCTCGACTTTGTCACCCAACACTAGTTCAGTGTGAATCACGGCTGGGGTGTTATCGCCTGTATTTCGTCGGGTCCCGATGGGATCTTCAACAATTGATGGGCGCAACACATTATCAGGATGGGTATAGGCGCGGCGAACACCTTCATTGACCATGTCTTCTATGCTTTGGTCACTCTCCCATCTGACAGACATGCCCACTTTGATAAAAACATTTACAATGCCGGTATCTTGACAAATAGGTCGTTGGTTCTCAGCACACAGCCGTGAGTTGATAAGAATTTGTGCAATGGCATCTTTGGCAGCAGGTGACTGTTCTTCATCATAGGCCTTGGCCATTGCTTGAATAAAGTCTTTGGGGTGATAACAGGCAATAAATTGCAAAGCGTCCGCGATGCTATCAATCATGTCTTGTTGCTTAATTAGCGCCACGGGCTTTTATGCCGCCATCAGTTGTGTGAGTTGCGCAATAACATCATTGAGGGCAAATTCAGTTGAGTGGCCATCAGCACGTCGTTTATATTCGACTTTACCTTCATCAAGGCCACGCTCACCTAGAATGAGCCGGTGAGGTATGCCGATTAAGTCCATGTCAGCAAAAGCAACACCGGGCCTTTGTCTGCGGTCATCATATAAAATGTCAACTCCCGCATTAATCAATGTTTCATAAAGTGCTTCAGCGGCTTCTCGCAAACGTATTGATTTGTGCGCATTGATCGGAACTAAGACTACTTGGAAGGGGGCAAGCGCTAAAGGCCAGATAATGCCACGGTCATCATGGTGTTGTTCAATAGCAGAGGCAACAACTCGCGAGACACCGATACCATAACAACCCATCATTAACGTTTGAGACTTGCCTGATTCGGCTAAGACATTCGCATTTAATCTTTCACTGTAGCTGTCACCCAACTGGAATATATGTCCCACTTCAATACCGCGGGCAATTTCTAAGGTACCTTCTCCATCTGGACTTGCATCACCAGCGACAACATTACGCAAATCAGCTGTTTGAGGCTCAGGTAAGTCACGACTCCAGTTAACGCCAGATAAGTGTTTTTCATTTTGGTTAGCACCACAGACGAAATCAGCGATATGAGCAGCAGCGCGATCGACAATCACTGGAATGGTTAGGCCGATAGGGCCCACCGAACCGATATTAGCTCCGCAAGACTCTGTTACTTGTTCGGGTGTTGCAAAGGTCAAGGGGGTGGCAATTAAAGGATGCTTTTCAGCCTTAACTTCATTGATTTCATGATCACCACGAATCACCAGGGCAACAACACTGCCTTCTTCTACCCCTTCCACAAGCAATGTTTTAAGACATTGCTCCGCAGTGACTTTCATAAAGTCACAAACTTGCTCAATCGTATGTTGTTTGGGAGTGTCGACAG
>JBLIIN010000065.1:0-8197 GCA_047635075.1 Methylophagaceae bacterium
CTCAATGCGAATGTGGTGCAACAAAATTTCTTAGGAAGTGGTAAACATATCAGCGTCGGCTTTAATAATAGCTCTGTCAATACTAGGTATAACTTAGGCTTTACCAACCCCTTTGCCACAGTCGATGGAATCAGCCAAGGCTACAACTTGTTTTTATCAGAAACAGACACCGCACAAAACAACAATAATATTGCCGTATTCAATACTGATGTTTGGGGTGGATCGGTAAATTTTGGTATTCCTATCTCAGATAATAACCGTATCAGCTTAGCGCTTGGATATGAAAATACAGTAATAGAACTCCCAAATACTGGTAATGCGGCAATTGGACGGTATAGTGATTTCGTAGAGATAGAAGGAGACACCTTTGACACCTATACAGCCACACTGGGATGGGCAAGTAACTCAAGAAATCATCCAGTATTGCCGACCAGAGGTCAATTACAAAGGTTGTCAGCAGAAGTGGCAGTTCCTGGCGGCTCATTACAGTTTTATAAATTAAATTATGAAAACAGAAAATATATGCCGGTAACTGAGACCTTAACGTTATCATATGGTGGACGTTTAGCCTATGGAGACGCTTATGGTAGTACAGAGGATTTTCCATTTTTTGAGAATTTCTTTGCAGGTGGTCAAGGTACCGTTCGGGGTTTCGCCCAAAACACTCTGGGCTCCAAAGATAATGGGCTCGCGCTGGGGGGTAATTTCCTCATGGCAGGGGGAGTTGAACTCATCTTTCCAATACCTTTTGTAAAAAAGCAGTTCAAATCATTCCGGTTTAGTGCTTTTACGGACGTGGGTAATGTATTCGATGAGGACCAAGGTTTTGATTCGGGATTATTACGATACTCAGCTGGTCTATCTGTATTGTGGATTTCCCCTTTTGGTCCGGTCTCGATTAGTATAGCTCAACCATTCAACGAACAAGATGACGATGAAACAGAAATTTTCCAGTTTGCCGTCGGTTCTCAGTTTTAATTAAAAGTTTTGGAGAAAAGTGTGAAAATAAAGTTTATTTTGCTATGTCTTTGGGTCGCTGTCTTTAGTACCCCTAGTTATGCTGCTGAGCTCAAGATAGGTGTCGTCAATGCAGCAGCCGTTATGGAGCAATCACCACAGAAAACGAGAGCACTAGCACGGTTAGAGAAAGAGTTTGCTTCAAGAAGTAAAGTAATTGAGAGTAAAGCTAAAACCTTAAGAACAAAACAAGAAAAATTAGTTAAAGATAGTGCAATTTATAGCGCGACAGAACTGAAAAACAAAGAGCGTACAATCGTTAGTGAGCAGCGCGATATTAAGCGTTTACAAGATGAATATAGCGAAGATTTATCAATTCGACGTAATGAAGAACTCAGGAAGCTGGAGAAAGAAATTGCTCAAACGATTGTTAAGTTAGCCGAAAAAGAATCTTATGACTTAGTGGTTTATCAAGGTGTTATTTTTGCAAGTGATAGAGTGGATATCACTGATAAAGTATTAACGTTATTAAAGGCAAAAAAATAGATAGGTCATAGACAATTAATGTGGACTCTTGGAGAAATAGCGCAACATGTCAATGGAGAAGTCGTTGGAGATACTTCATGGCAGGTTGACAGCGTTGCGACCCTAAAAAAAGCGACACAACAGCAAGTTACTTTTTTAGCTAATAGCAGATACACTAAATATTTATCTTCAACAAAAGCCGGAGTCGTGTTGGTATCACGGCAATTAGATGTGGCCGTTGTTGGTAATGCAATCATTGTAGATGATCCTTACATTGCGTATGCGATGGTAGCCACTTTGTTAAATCCTGAACCAGAGACAGATGCTAAAATAGAATCAACAGCAGTCATCAGCTCTGAAGCAACAATATCTCCTAATGCTAGGATTGCCCATCACGTTGTTATTAGTGATGATGTCTTTATTGGACATAATGCTTCCATCGGAGCGGGCACCGTTATTGAGCAAGGGGTGAGGATTGGTAATAATGCGCGCATAAGTCCCAATGTCACAATATGCTCAGATGTAACTATTGGTGATAATGTCATCATTCACCCAGGTGTAGTGATTGGTGCTGATGGCTTCGGTATTGCAAACGATAAAGGAAAATGGATTAAAGTTCCTCAGCTCGGCAGCGTTAAAATTGGTGACGATGTCGAAATCGGTGCAAATACAACGATTGACTGCGGGGCGCTTGAAAATACCATCATTGGAAATGGCGTAAAACTTGATAATCAAATTCAAATAGCCCACAACGATGTTATTGGAGATAATACTGTAATTGCGGGCTGCACAGGTATTGCCGGCAGTACTGAGATTGGCCGAAACTGTATTATTGGCGGCGGTGTAGGAATCAACGGACACCTTAAGATTACAGACGGTGTTATTATTACGGGCATGTCGATGGTTACAAAATCGATCACCAAACCGGGCAGTTATTCTTCAGGCATTCCTGCAGAGGCCAGCAATCAGTGGCATAAAAATGTTATCCGCTACCGCCAAATAGAAAAGCTCATCGAACGAGTAAAAAAACTAGAAAGTCATATAATTCCCAAGAGTTAGGAATTTAGTTAGATTTAATAAACGAACAACATGATAGATAAACTTGCTTTAAGAATTGATGCAAGTTGCCGTCACAGTAAAAGGATGAAAAAGCTTGAATACTATCGATATACATGAAATACAGAAATTACTTCCCCATCGATATCCTTTTTTACTGATTGATCGTGTCATAGACTATACTCCTGGCGTGCACTTAACAGGCATCAAGAACATTACCTTTAATGAACCACAATTCACGGGTCATTTCCCACAGCGTGTGATTATGCCGGGTGTATTAATTTTGGAAGCGTTAGCTCAGGCAACAGGATTGTTAGCATTCAAAACCGCAGATGAACTGAGTTCTGAGAAAGAGTTATATTATCTGGCAGGTATTGATAATGCCCGCTTTAAAAGACCTGTAGAGCCTGGCGATCAAATAAAACTAGACGTCAGGCTTGTAAAACAAAAGCGGCACTTATGGAAGTTTTTTGGCGAAGCAACCGTTGATGGAAATTTAATTGTCAGTGCTGATATTATGTGTGTTAATCAGCCTATACCGCAATGATTCATGAGACAGCAGTAATAGATCAGTCAGCGAAGATTGGTAATGGTGTTGCTATCGGACCCTACTCTATTATTGGGCCCAATGTTGAGATTGGAGACGCCTGTACGATAGCATCGCATGTCGTTATCCGAGGCCCAACAAAAATGGGTAAAAATAACCGTATATTTCAGTTCTCTTCCATAGGCGAAGAGCCGCAAGATAAGAAATATGATGGTGAAGAAACACTATTAGAAATTGGGGATAACAATCTGATTAGAGAAAGTGTCACAATTAATCGTGGGACTGTTCAGGGCGGAGGGATAACCAAAATTGGCAATAATAATTGGATTATGGCTTATGTTCATATTGCTCATGATTGTATTATTGGTAACGAGAATACTTTTGCAAATAATGCAACATTGGCCGGGCACGTCATCGTTGATGATTACGTGATTCTAGGCGGGTTCACCCTAGTGAGCCAATTTAATACCCTGGCATCTCATTCCTTTAGTGCAATGGGCAGCGTCATCTCACGTAATGTGCCTCCTTATGTTCTTGTGTCTGGCCATATGGCAAAACCTGTAGGTGTTAACAGCGAAGGCCTCAAACGACGGGGGTTTAGTGAACAACAAATAAAAAATGTCAGAAAAGCATACAAACTAACATATCGTTCTGGCTTGAGAGTAGAAGAAGCAAGACAAGCGATAATTGAAATTGAGCAACAAGACTCTGAACTGAGCCTCTATACTGACTTTCTTGCGAATCAAGAAGGTGGCATTATCCGTTAAGAAGCGCATTGAAATACAAAAAAGGGCTGACAGATGTCAGCCCTTTTTTGTGAATTGTGACTTACGTAGTTTTATTCGTTTGGAGGAGTTGAACTGATCTTATGAATACTTAAATCTGCACCATCATATTCTTCTTCTTGAGATAGCCGAAGACCAAATAAGAGTCTAAGGCTGCCATAGACAAGAAGACCACCGACAAAAGCAATTGTTACCCCTAAACTGGTTCCTATGACTTGCGACATCATACTGACACCGCCAAGGCCCCCAAATGAAAGTTGGCCGAAAATACCGGCTGCAATTCCTCCCCAAACACCACATAACCCATGTAATGGCCAGACACCTAATACATCATCAATTTTCCATTTGTTTTGTGTAAGTGTGAAGGTGTAGACGAATAAACCACCTGCAACTCCACCCGTGATTAAGGCACCAAGAGGGTGCATAATGTCTGAGCCAGCACAAATAGCGACCAATCCCGCAAGAGGACCATTATGGACAAATCCTGGATCGTTACGTCCAACGAAACATGCTATTAAGGTTCCCCCTACCATTGCCATTAAAGAGTTGACTGCGACGAGTCCGCTGATGCCCTCAATTGCTTGCGCAGACATAACATTAAATCCAAACCAGCCAACAGTAAGAATCCATGCACCTAATGCTAAAAATGGGATATTGGAGGGAGGATGAGCAACGACTTCACCACGTTTGCCATAACGACCATGGCGGGGACCTAATAATAAAACGGCTGCTAATGCAATCCAGCCACCGACAGCATGAACAACGATAGAACCAGCGAAATCATGAAAACCATGGCCATAACTAGCTGCTAACCAATCCTGTATACCATAAGCACCATTCCAGCTAATGCCTTCGAAGAAAGGGTAGATAAAGCCAGCAAGAAAAAAAGTAGCGATTAATTGTGGATTAAATTTAGCACGTTCAGCAATGCCACCCGAGACGATGGCGGGGATTGCTGCTGCAAAGGTAAGTAAGAAAAAGAATTTAACCAATGCATAACCATTACTATCAATCAATGAAGGACCGGGTTGTAGGAAGTCGATTCCGTAAGCAATGCCATACCCAATGAAAAAATAAGCAATGGTTGAAACAGCAAAATCCATAATAATTTTGACCAAGGCGTTGACTTGGTTTTTCTTGCGAACGGTACCGACTTCTAAGAAAGCAAAACCAGCATGCATCGCCAGCACCATAATGGCCCCCATTAGAATAAAAAGAACATCAGTTGAACTTTGCACCATTTTTACCTCACGTCAGTTATAAAGCACAAAAATAATGCAATAAGTGCACCAAAATAGTACGTGCCATGCATTTCAGTGACTTAGCTCAATACCAGAACAGGAGGCGGCAGTATTGAGCACTGCTATGGTGCGTTACAAGTGTGCAAGCATCAGGATGGTGCGTAAAGGTAGAGCTTTATATCGTACTGAGATCATATCTACATCATTAAGCAAGATTAACGTATAATTTATTTTTTGATTTTTTAGTACTACTCCTTAGCGTAATGTTAGGGTGGGAAACAGTTGCTCAGGAGATTGGCGTGGATATTTACGCATCAGACGAAGAAAAGGGTGAAGAAATAAAACAGTGGTGGAGAGAAAATGGTCTCTCGGTCATGGTTGGAATAGCACTTAGTGTTGCTGGGTTAATTGGGGGCCGTTATTGGCTTGAACAACAAACAATAAGCGTGACCAACGCGTCAACTTTATACCAACAAGCAAATGTTTATCTAGTACAAGGGAAAACATCTGAAGCGGCATTATCCGTTGATATATTATTTAGCGAATTCGCAAACACGCCTTACGCTACTTTTGCTGCATTGGATATGGCAAAAGAGAGTTTACAAAACAACGATGCCAACGGTGCAAAAGCATATTTAGACTGGGTTATTGTCAATGCGAAGCTAGCGGGTCAAAAAGAAATTGCAAGATTAAGGCTAAGTCAGCTACACCTCAATGGCGCTAGCTATGAAGAGGCCTTAGCAACAGCCGATCAGAGTGAATCACCTGCATTTAAATCTTTATTTGATGAAATAAGAGGCGACATTCATGTCGCACAAGGTAATTTGACCGAAGCGGCTTCAGCTTATCAATCTGCAAAAGTAGTATTGGTTGAAAACGAACCTCGTATTTTACTACTGAAGCTAAAGCTTGACGACATTGCAGGATTATAAAACGATGCATATGTATTACAAAATGTTCACCATTTTGTTGTTGAGTGCTAGCTTAATGGCTTGCAATACCGGTAAATTGCCCGACTGGTTATTAGACGATAAGCTTGTCCTGCCCCCTGCTGATTTAGTAGATTTCGAAGAAGAGTTTGAGCCCGATATAATTTGGTCACAAGATGTAGGTAAGGGCGCTAAGACCGAATATAGTCATCTTGACCCATGGTTACAAAATGGGGCTGTGATTGCTGTTGACCATCTTGGTGAAGTCCATAGCTATCAGGCGGCCAGTGGTGATTTAAATTGGAAAATAGAACTAAACGTTCCGGTTGTCGCAGGCCCGGGCGGTGGTGAAGGCTTGATTTTAATCGGTACTCAACAAGGTGAAGTGATTGCCTTAGATGAAAAGTCTGGTGTATTTAAGTGGCGCAAGCGTCTATCTAGTGAAGTGCTAACTCCGCCAAAAGCAGCTTACGGAGTCGTGGTAGCAAGAACGGCGGATGGTCGTATGACTGGATTATCAGCCTCTGACGGCGATGCGTTGTGGAACTACCATCGCGGTGTGCCTCTGTTAAGTCTACGAGGCGACAGCGCTGCCGCTTTATATGAGGACCGAGTCATTGCTGGTTATGCTAATGGCAAATTAGTCGCCTTATCAATTACTGATGGTAAAGTGATCTGGGAACGCAGCGTTGCAGTTTCGCAAGGCAGAACTGAAATAGATCGTTTAATTGATATTGATTCAGATTTGGTCATCAAGTTTGGCAGAGTTTATGCGGTGGCTTATCATGGTAATGTCGCAGCAATAGACATTAGATCTGGACAACAAATCTGGTCAAGAGAAATGTCATCAAAAGCCGGGCTTGATGTTGATCCAGACGTCGCCGTTTATGTTAGTGATGAAGACAGTTACATTTGGGCCTTACAAGATGGTTCAGGTGATGGATTATGGCGTCAAACAGATTTATTGAGACGTAGAGCCTCAGCGCCCGCTATTGTTGGCGATTACGTGCTTGTTGGTGACTTAGATGGTTATGTACATTGGCTTTCACGTCAAGATGGCCGGTTCGTGGCCAGAAAGCGTGTTGCTAGCTCTGCAATTATTGGTAAGCCTGTCGTAAAAGATGGCCTAGTTTTTATTATGGCTATGGACGGTACATTAACAGCAGTACGAGTACCATAAAGCCAATGAAACCGATTATTGCCCTAGTTGGGCGGCCCAATGTAGGCAAATCAACACTATTTAACAAATTGACGAAAAGTCGCGATGCGCTAGTCGCAGACCATGCCGGTTTAACACGCGATAGGATTTATGGCACAGCTGAAGTCGATGGCTGTCACTTTATCATTATTGACACGGGTGGTTTTACGGAACTGGCTGATGACATGTCCGGCTTAATGCGCCAACAAGCGCAATTAGCAATTGACGAAGCAGACACCATATTTTTCTTGGTAGATGGTCGCGCAGGTTTAACCGCTGCGGATGAAGATGTTGCCACTCAATTACGTAATGCTGACAAACCAGTAATGTTGTTGGTGAATAAAGCTGAAGGTGAGCGGCCTGAGATGATGGCGGCAGATTTCTATTCATTAGGCCTCGGCGAACCCCAAGTGATATCAGCCACTCAGAACCGTGGTTTAAAAGCTCTAATGGCCCAGTTACGTCTAATAATGCCCAGTGTTGTGATAGAAGATGATGACTTTGATGAAGAAGACCGAGATGAGTCACAAGTTATAAAGCTGGCCATAATGGGCCGGCCTAATGTTGGAAAATCGACTTTAATAAACCAAATTATGGGCGAAGAGCGAGTTGTTGCCTACGATGAGCCGGGCACAACACGAGACAGTATTCATATTCCATTTGAGAAAAACAATCGCGACTATACCCTGATAGATACAGCAGGAGTTCGAAGACGTTCTAAAGTGTCTGAAATGCTGGAGAAATTTAGCATTGTAAAAACATTACAAGCACTAGAAGAAGCCAATGTGGTTATTTTAGTGTTAGATGCTCATGAAGGAATCGTCGAGCAAGACTTACATCTAGCTGGGTTAATTATTCAAAGTGGCCGAGCTGTCGTCATTGCCGTTAATAAGTGGGATGGGCTAGAAAAGTCAGAGCGTGAGTGGGTAGCAAGTCATGTTGAACGCCGCTTACCCTTC
>JBLIIN010000066.1:0-8167 GCA_047635075.1 Methylophagaceae bacterium
GTGATGATGACGTCGACATCTTGCAAGCCGGCTTCCATATCGTGGTAGACATGCACTCCAAGTGTTTGGCTATTAGAAGGTAATAAGGTTTTAGGTCCAATAACTCGAATTTCACCGACTCCTAGCGTTGATAGGGCTTGGATCTGAGATCGGGCAACACGGGAGTGGAGGATGTCTCCGACTATCGCAATACGCAGATCGGGAAAATGGAGTTTGTGGCGTCGAATGGTGAACATGTCGAGCATGGCTTGTGTCGGGTGGGCGTGGCAGCCATCTCCTGCATTGATAACGCTGACATGGGGAGCAACATGTTGGGCGATAAATTCAGCTGCACCACTTTGACTGTGTCTGACAACGAACATGTCGGTGTGCATAGCTTGAAGGTTATGCAAGGTGTCGAGTAGACTTTCGCCTTTTGATGTGGCCGAAGTATTGATGTTGAGGTTCATGACATCAGCAGACAGTCTTTTGGCGGCAAGTTCGAAAGTGGTTCTAGTTCGGGTACTGTTTTCGAAAAATAAATTCATGATGGTTTTACCACGAAGCAGTGGTACTTTTTTGACTTGGCGCCCGGAAATACTCGAAAACTGCTCAGCTCGGTCCATGATTTCTGTCAATAAATTGCGTTTAAGGCCTTCGATGGTTAAGAAATGCTTAAGTTGACCCTTTTCAGTCAGCTGATGGTGGGTCATGCTAGCCCCTCATGGTTTCTTAATTCAAGCCGAAGGCCATTGTCGTTGGTCAATTTAATTTGTTGGCTTTGGGTCAGCTCGATAGTTTGTCCGATAATATCTGCTTGAATTGGAAGCTCACGTCCGTCCCGTTCGATCAACACGGCTAAAGTTACGGCGGCGGGACGACCATAATCAAATATTTCGTTAAGGGCTGCGCGCACCGTTCTTCCACTATTTAAGACGTCATCAACTAACAACAGCTGTCGGTCATCGACAGCAAAGGGCAAGTCAGAAGGTGTGACTTGCGGATGCATGCCGATGCGGGTGAAGTCATCGCGGTAATAAGCAATATTGAGTGTCCCTAGGGGGGCATTAAAAAAATCTGCCCCAAGTCTAGAGGCAAGGGCTTTAGCTACCCAAACACCACCACTATGGATGCCGATAAGTAAGGGCTGTTTTCCGCCGAGGCTAATACGGATATCCTCAGCCATCGTATCTAATGTTTGTTCTATGTCGATGTATTCTATTGGCGTTGTCATTGCTGGTTCAACCATGATTGAAGAATAAGTTGGGCTGAGATGCGATCAACATCATCTCTGTTATTAGACTGCATTTTACTCCGAATGCCAAGCTGGTCGAGTGCTTCGAAAGTGCTAAGTCGCTCATCTTGCCAATCGACGGGGAGATGAAAGCGGCCATTTAAACGATTGCCAAAGCGTCTTGCGGCAGTCGTCATCTCTTGTTCTGTTCCATCCATATTGAGTGGTAGGCCCACAATCAGTCCCTGTGGCCGCCATTCTTCGATAAGACTTTGTATGTGTTCCCAGTTAGGGATGCCTTCCCTTGCTTTGACGACAGTCAGCGGGCTGGCGGTATGGGTTAACTCTTGTCCGACTGCGACACCGATATTTTTCATGCCAAAATCGAAACCAAGAAAGGTTCGTGGTGGGGTCGGGGTCATGCGTGACCTATACTGCCAGAGATGAGCTGAATATCGACGCCCAATAACGATGCGGCTTGTTGCCAGCTAGATTGTCCTGAACTGTGAAATAAAATGTCATTGTCTGCCTCAACATTTAACCAGTCATTATTGGCAATTTCTTGTTCTAACTGGCCTGCAGACCAGCTAGCATAGCCTAAGGTTACGAGTAAGTTGCTGGGATCTGTTTGGTTGGCGAGGGTTCTGAGGATGTCGCTCGAGCCATTGAGGAAGACGGAGTCAGAAATAGGCACACTGGTTTCAATATTATTTGCAGAATCGTGTAGGACCATACCTTGATTTTGAGCTACTGGCCCACCTAATAACACGGGGATAGTGCTGTTTGATGGGCCGTGATGGGGAATGTCTATATGGTCGAGAAGTTCGCTCAACATGATTTTGCTTGGTCGATTAATAATCAGCCCCATGGCACCTTGGTTTGAATGTTCGCAAAGATAGATGACAGATTGATAAAAGAAAGCATCATTTAACGATGGCATCGCGATCAAAAAGTTATTTTTTAATGAAGTAGAGATATTGTCCATGTGCTTAAAAAAATGTGATTCCGACGGAGAACAGACGCTCTACTTCAGTGATATAGCGTTTGTTAATCAGGAATAAGATCACATGGTCACCAGCTTCAATGACGGTATCGTGATGGCTGATGACAACAATATCGCCCCGAACAATTGCACCGATAGTGGTGCCCGGAGGAAGCTTGATTTCGCTGATGCTACGACCGACGACGAGTGATGAGTCTTTATCGCCATGAGCAATGGCTTCTAGAGCCTCTGCAGCACCGCGGCGTAAGGAGTGTACAGCCACTATGTCACCGCGGCGAATATGGGCGAGTAAGCTGCCGATTGTTGCTTGTTGTGGCGATAAGGCAATATCGATACTGCCACTCTCTACCAAATCGACATAAGCTGCGCGGTTGATTAGAGACAATACTTTTCTAGCGCCAAGACGTTTTGCCAGCATGGCAGATAAAATGTTCGCTTCGTCGTCATTGGTCAGTGAGCAAAATAAGTCTACATTATCAATATCTTCCTCAATTAGAAGCTCCTCGTTGGCGACATCACCCAACAAGACAATGCTATTACTGAGTTCCTCTGATAAGGCTTCGGCGCGAAGTGGGTTTGATTCGATGATTTTGACTTGGTAGTCATTTTCGAGCGCTTTGGCAAGCCGGGCACCAATATTGCCGCCACCAGCGAGGAGAATACGTTTATAAGGCTTGTCGAGCCGGCGTAGTTCAGCCATGACCGACAGCGTATCTTCTTTGGCTGCGATGAAGAAGACTTCATCATCAGCTTCAATAATGGTCTCTGCTTGAGGGATAATAGGGCTTCCGTTTCTAAAAATTGCAGCAACTCGGGTATCTGTTTTGGGAATATGTTGACGTAGGTCTTTGAGAGGGCTTCCTACTAGAGGGCCGCCATGAAAAGCTTTGACTGCGACGAGTTGAACTTTACCGTCTGCGAAATCTAGGACTTGTAGTGCATTAGGGTGCTCAACAAGCCGTTCTATGTATTCTGTGACGATCTGTTCAGGGCTGATGAGCATATCGATTGCTATTTTTTCGGGGCCAAACAGTTGTGTCGCCGAGAGGTAGGCACTACTTCTAATTCGGGCAATTTTGGTTGGTGTTTGATAGAGGGTATGGCAAATTTGACAGGCGATCATATTGGTTTCATCACTGTTGGTGACAGCAAGAATGAGATCGGCATCTTCGGCACCTGCACGTGCTAAGACGTCAGGGTGGGAGGCTTTTCCCTGTACTGTTCGAATATCATAATGATCTTGAAGGCGTTGTAATAGTTCACTATTTTTATCGACGACAGTAATATCATCGTCTTCACGGGCAAGGCTGGCTGCTACTGAGGACCCTACTTGACCTGCACCGAGAATAAGAATTTTCATTGTCCGTCCTAGGTCTGCTTAGTGTCGATATCTAAAGAACGTAGTTTGCGATAGAGGTGAGTACGTTCCATCCCTGCTAGTTTCGCGGCTTTACCGACATTACCGGCAGTTTGTTGAAGTTTATAGAGTAAGTAAATACGTTCAAATTGTTCACGAGCTTCCCTTAGAGGCAGCTCATAATTTATGGTGTTGCTGGCTTTTTGTTCTTTTTTCGATGGCGTGAGCGCTTGTTCTATGTCACTTTCATTAATATCATCTCCATCACCTAAGACTAGCAGGCGTTGGATAACGTTCCTTAATTCTGTGACGTTGCCCGGCCATGGGTAGTTTCTCAGGCGATTTTGAGCGGAGACAGTGAAATGACGATAAGTTAGTTGGTTTTCTGAGGTGTACTGATCAACAAAATGATGAATCAACTCGGGGATATCTTCAATGTGATCAACTAGCCTTGGAATGTGCAATGAAATACTGTTGATTTTGTATAGCAAAGCTTCATTAAACACCCCGTTGGTAACGCTTTCTTCTAAATTATGTTGATTTGCAAAAATAAGCTGACAATGATCAAGTTTGCCGTTGTCTAGCAAGTGCAACAATAGAGTTTGTGCTTTTTCATCGAGCTTGGAAACATCGTTAAGGTAAATGCAATTATTTCCAGCAAGAGAAGATAGTTTGAGGCTGTCAGTTGGAAAACTGTTTGCAGAAAGTTCGATGAATTTGCCTTCAGCATATGAGCCGAGAGAATGTAAATAGTGAGCAAAACAGCGTTTCCCAGTTCCACCTTCAGCGATTAATAAAATAGGCATGTCATGCTTAGCAACGCGCTTTGCTTGCTTGCGCAATAATACTGTTTCAGGACTTTTGCCGACGGGTTCTTGGACGTGTCGTTGTTTCGATGCTGCAAGTTTAAGCTGATTGGCTAGGGCCGTCTCAACACCGCGCAATAATTTTGCTGTTGATAGTGGCTTTTCAATAAAGTCACTGGCACCGAGGCGGGTCGCTTCTACTGCTGTTTCAATGGTGCCATGACCTGACATCATGACGACAGCCAGGTGGGGTTCTTGTTGTTTAAATTCTCGGAGGAGGCTGATGCCATCAATATCGGGCATCCAAATGTCTAGCAACACCAGCTGGGGCAATTGCTCGGCAAGACAAGCGCGCGCTGTTTTACCATCTTCCGCGATGGTAACTTGATAGCCTTCATCTTGAAGGATGTCTTGTATTAATTCTCTAATCGCAGGTTCATCATCAACGACTAGGATGTAAGGTTTCTCTGGTGTGTTCACGGTGTTGTGCTCTCCAACGGTATCCGAATCAGTATACAGGCACCAATAGGGTTCAAGTTCTCAGTTGAAACAGAACCCTGATGTTCATCAATAATTTTTTTCACTATGGCCAGACCTAGGCCAGTTCCGCTTACCTTACTGGTGGCATAAGGCTCAAACATTCTCGACATCATATCATCAGGGATACCCGGTCCGGAATCCCGAATAGAGAGTTCACACCAATTTCCAGAGATATGACTGATGATACGATAACTAATTTCTATGATGACAGGCATCAGGGCTTCTTCACTGGCTTCTATCGCATTTTTGATTAAGTTGTGGATCACTTGTCGGAATCGATTGCTGTCAAGTTTAAGCGTGATGTTAATGTTGTCTAACAAGGCTATCTTGTGTTGAGTGTTACTTTGGTAAAGAGCAAGAACTTCATGAATAAATGTAGATAACGAAATAGTGTCTAATTGTAAGCTAGGGCTTTTCCCATAATTTGAAAAATCGTTGACCATCTCTTTCATGGCACCGACTTGTTGAATGATGGTGTTGGTTAGTTTATGGAGTTGTTCTGTTTGATCGGTCGGTACTAGGGGGTGATATTTGGATTGTATTCGTTCTGCAGATAATTGAATCGGGGTGAGGGGATTTTTGATTTCATGGGCTAGCCGACGAGCCACTTCACCCCAAGCTGCATCACGTTGGACTTGAATTTGCGTAGTAATATCATCAAAGACGATCACCCAGCCAGCGCCGTTGGGTAATGGCGTTCCTCGACACATTAGGATTTGTAATTGTAAGCCAGCATACAATTCAATTTGTTGTTGCCAACTGCTTTTTTGACCCACTTCGGTTGTAACCATTTCGACGAACCCTTGCATTTGCGAGTGTTTTTCCTCTATTTTAAGCAAAGGCTTTTCGAGATGGGAAAGTAAGTTTATTTCTAAAATAGTGCTGCTGGCAATATTGGCTGTTTTAAGGAGGAGCTCCTTGTCTAGGGTGATGACGCCACTTGAAAGGCTGCCTAGGACAGCGCCAAGATAATTGGTTTGTTGCTTTAGTAAACGATGGTTGACTTGAGCTGTGTCACGCGCTTGAGTTAAGCGTTGAGTCATTTGGTTAAAAGAGTTTACAAGAAAACCTATTTCATCAACTCCTTTGGTAGTGAGTTGGGTGTTGTAATTTCCAGACGCAACAGACCGTGTTCCGTAAGCCAGCTCTTGGAGCGGTTGAACAATGCGACGTGAAATCCAAATGGCAAACCAAATTGATGCCAATACAGTGAGTAAGACAATCAAACTTAACGTCAGAGTAAAAATGCTGATGAGGGGTTTTCGAAGGTAGTTCTGTTCTTTGTAATTTGTATAAGCATCTTGAACGGTTTTACCGAGGTTGTTGAGCTGTTCGTTGACAGGAAACAACACATGTAACATTTTCTCATCTTCATCGAGACCTATTTTAGGGATGAGAACGGCGGCACGGAGCTGTAATTCATCATTATCGCTGGGATCAAGGCTGATATAGTCTTCTTGTTGTCGGAGTTGTCTGAAGATGGCTTCATTGGGCCGGTTCGGCACGATGATATTGGGGTTTTGGATGCTTGATGTAACAAGTTGTCCCTCCATAGTCCAGACGCTAAGCTCGATGGCGCCACTGAGCTCAGTTAGGTCTCTGAGGCTGGTATTGAAATCTGAGACAGGTAGCTCACTAAGAACGCCTGACATCATCCGAGTTTGTCTTAATAATGTGCGGATTCTGATGCCGAAGGCCGTCCGGCTGAGTTCTAGTGAATTATCTAGAGCTTGCTCAATTTTGACGTCAAACAGGCTATTGATTCCACGGTGTAAGAAGTGAAGGGAAAAGCTGTAAACAATGCTGGTAGAAATCAGGATCAGTATGACGAAGACGCTGACAAGGCGGACCGTGAGTTTGGACCCTGGTTTTTGTGTTTTAAAGTCACGATGCAGTCGCAAAAAGCTTCTAAAAAGGAGCCAGATCAGCAAGAGTAAGGTCAGAGCACCCAGACCAAAAATGGGTATGAAAAGGTCGTTGAATTTCGAAGTGTCTTGGGTTGCGGTGCCAAGTAAAATGGCGAGGACGAAAAGTAAGCCACCCAAGGTGTAATAGGGTAAGGGGCTTTTACTGAGCTGTTTTGTTTGACTCATGGCCAGTTTACAGCAATCCATGGGCTGGCAACTTGCCATTCATTAGATACCAGCGCCCAGGGACGTATTGGCGTCGGGAGGGCATAAATGTCAAGTTCGGTCCTAATTTTTAATGTCATGATAGTTGGGTCGATATCATATCCTGAAGGCAGGCTGAACGCGTGTATTTTCCCTAGTGCATTTAAAGCCGTATCCAGTGAAGGGAAGTTACGTTGCTTGCGGGTATCAACGGCCAATAAAATATATTGCTCTGCTAAGGCGTGATAGCGGAGCTTATAAGTTGCAACCATTGACCAGACTGTTTCGCGCCAGTGCCATGGTGGGTATTTTCCAAGGATAAGGAAGGGCTTAGTGAGTTGAAAGTGCTGTAAGAATGTAATGGGAACGCCATTTTCTAATGCTTCTATTACGCGAGGGGACAAGGGGTAATTTAGAGTTGCATCAAGTGAGTAGCCGCTGCCAAGTTTGGTGATTATAGCGCTATCCACATAGAAATGTTCTGCTGCTTGGCCGCTGAGGCTGAGCATAGCTAGTAGTAGGATGAACGTGGCTTTAACGGCGGCGAAGGCAGGCATAAAAGAAACCATCAAATTGATTTTCACCTGGGAGTCGTTGATAGCCTGCAGGCCTTTTTGTGGCGGGTTCAGGGAAAAGTATATCGTCTTTTGCATCAGGATGCCGGCTCAAGAAGTTAAGGATTTGTTGTTCGTTTTCTTGTTTAATAATGGAGCATGTGGTGTAGACCAATAAACCATCAGGTTTGAGCAAAGGCCATAAACTTTCGAGTAGTAGCCATTGTTTTTCAACAAGGCTCTCAATATCACTGGGTCGGCGAAGGGCTTTTATATCCGGGTGGCGGCGAATGACACCGCTGCCAGAACAAGGTGCATCGATAAGAATTCTGTCGAAATATTGGCCATCCCACCAGCTCTTAACATCTCCGGCATCAGCTGATTTTAAGGTGACATTAAGTTTAAGTCGTTCGGTATTTTGGATAATCTGTGGTAGGCGATTGGGGTCAATGTCGAGTGCGATGACAGTATTATTGGGTTCAAGCTCTAGAATGTGACACGTTTTACCTCCAGGAGCAGCGCAAGCATCTAAAATTCGTTGCTGTGGGGCAATACGGAGTATGGAAGCAACTCTCTGTGCCGC
>JBLIIN010000067.1:0-8082 GCA_047635075.1 Methylophagaceae bacterium
TAAAGCTGCAGGTAGAATTAAAAATAAGCCATGACGGTTTAATGCCTATCTAGCAAAGGGGTGGGACGTGTTCGAATGTCAGTATTACTATCGAGATGAGTAATAATTGAACGTGTAATATTCGTAAATACTAAAGTGTCCTGATATTTATGTTCATTTTCCATTTTGCCGCCAAAGACAGCAACACCATATTCTTCAGCGCCTACTTGTATCTATGTAGCTACTAACTTGATTTTTTCTGTAGGTGTTTGACTGACGTGATTAACAGCGACTTCACTGATAGCAAATTGGTCTAATCGCTCTTATCAACCGTATTCGTGCCCAAATTATCATTAACAGCAGTGGCTAGGTCATGACGTGCTTGGCCAAACCCTATTGTGCTAAGTGCGCTGAAAGCAGGAATAATATCTGTGTAGAGTTCATATAAGGATGTTTTATGTTTTTTTTGTATGAGTAATATTGCCGGCCAGATACCCTTGATACCCTAGATAAAAGTGTCTGTGGATTAAGCTATGTTGTTTCAGTTAAGCCCGATTATTTGTTGTTAGCGTCATGGCAAGTGCAGATGCGACCTTACCTCCAGCTTCATCATCACCCGTGACTGGGGTGCAGATATTTCCCTAGCACTAAGTGATTTTGCATCACATCGTTGACACAGCCCAATAAGTCCTTTGCATTGGTAAATGTGATGGCACTTTATGCTGTACCAAATTTATCTGCGCTTTTTCATTGAGGATCTCTAAATTGTGTAGGATAGAAATTTTGAATAATTAGACAGATACTAAGTTCAGTTCTTATTTGCGAGTCGATATGGCAATCTTCATTGAAAATGTTCTAGATGTTTACACCCTTGAGGCAATTAACTCTGCGTTATCAGCCCCTTAATTGTTTGAACAGGGTAAAAAGAAGGCGGGCAAAACAGCTGAAAAAATTAAAAACAATCTGCAAGCGGATGCCAGCAGCAAATGGGTCAAGGGTGCAAGACAGCTACTTGAGAAGGCCTTATTGTCAAATCCGGCTTTTGTCAGCGCAGCACACCCTTTAAAGTGTGCAAAAATCATGTTTAATCGATATGACGCTGGGATGAGTTATGGTGCTCACGTTGATGATGCATACATCAATGGCACCCGTACTGATTTATCGTTTACTGTCTTTTTATCAGAACCAAATAGTTACCAGAGTGGCGAGCTTGTAGTGAAAAAATAGACGGCGATGAATGCATTAAGCTGCCCAGAGGGTCGCTTTATCTATATCCATCGACAAGCTTGCATTATGTCGCTCCGGTAACCTCAGGTAGTCGCCTAGCAGCAGTGGGTTGGGTACAAAGCAGAATAAGACTGTGAAGAACACAGGGACATTTTATTTAACCTTGACTCTGTTCTACAACAACTGCCGGATGATGCTGGAAAAGGCGACACCCGGCTTGCATTATTACAGGTCAAGAATAATTTACAGCGCTTGTGGAGCGATTAACAACGACAGGTTTTATGAGTTCTAACGTTAAACTTACATGTGACAATAGTAAACGCTAAAACAGCAAAGGATATATTTGCCTTTATTTATATAGATTTGTTAGAATACCGAGGTAAATAGGGTAGGCAAAGACGTAAAGCCTACTCCGATGGTAAAGACAGTGTGAAGAGGCTAGCTGTAACCGCTCCTTGATACTGTTAACGATGACAGGGCCCCTATATGGGGTTTTCGTTTTTGTGGAAATTGAATTTGGGCCGTTGGCCCTTTTTTTTTAGGTAATTATGGCTGTAACGGATCAAATAGAAACTTTAGTAGAAGCGCCGATCGAATCACTCGGATATATGCTTGTGGGTGTTGAGTATATAAAGAATGGTGGTGAGACTGTGTTACGAATCTATATCGATTCTGAACAAGGTATTACGATCGAAGATTGTGAACGGGTCAGCCATCAAGTGAGTGGGGTACTAGAAGTAGAGGATCCCATTAGCTCTGCTTATTCATTAGAGGTATCGTCACCCGGTTTTGATAGGCCCCTGTTTAAACAAAGAGATTTTGAACGGTTTGTAGGTGCACAGGCAAAAATAGTCATGAAATTACCGATTCAAGGTCGTCGTAATTTTAAAGGTGAACTACACGGATTCAGTGACGGTAATATCCTGATAGATGTTGATGGAGAGTTGTATGACTTGCCATTAACAAAGGTATCTAAAGCAAGGCTCATCGCTTAAAAATATTAGTATTGCTTAGTAGAAACGTAAAAATAGGTTAAAGGCTACCGGATAAGGCCATGAGGTTGAAATGAACAATAAAGAAATTTTGTTAGTTGTAGATGCTGTCTCTAATGAAAAAGGAGTCAGCAAAGAAGTTATCTTCAATGCGATAGAAGCGGCACTCGCGATGGCGACGTGTAAGAAACACGATAGCAACTTAGATGCTCATGTTGAAATTGACCGGGAAACAGGTGATTATCTTACCTTTCGCCAATGGCTAGTTGTTGAAGATAGCGAACAAGAGCTCGAAGAGCCTGAATCGCAATTAACCTTAACACTAGCACAAGAAAAGCAAAGTGATATACAGGTCGGCGAATACATTCGGGAGTTGATGGACTCTGTTGAGTTTGGCCGAATTGCAGCACAAACAGCAAAGCAAGTGATTGTTCAAAAGGTTCGAGAAGCAGAACGCGCTCAAGTCGTGGAACAATATCAAGAAAAAGTAGGCCAAATGATTGGTGGTACGGTCAAACGAGTAGAGCGCGGTAACGTAACATTGGACCTGGGTGGTAATGCCGAAGCATTAATTCCTCGCGAAGAAATGGTTCCCCGGGAAAGTTTCCGTACCGGTGACCGTGTTCGAGGTTACTTGAAAGAAATTCGTCCAGAAGGTCGTGGTCCACAACTTATAATGAGTCGTATTGCACCCGAACTACTCAAAGAGTTATTTAAATTGGAAGTGCCAGAAATCAGTGATGGTTTGATCGAGATTAAAGGGGCTGCTCGAGATCCAGGATTGCGTGCCAAGATTGCAGTACAAGCAATGGAATTAAGAATAGACCCAGTGGGTGCCTGTGTTGGTATGCGCGGCTCACGTGTTCAAGCAGTTACAAACGAGCTAGCCGGTGAGCGAGTTGATATTATCTTGTGGGATGAAGATCCAGCACGATTTGCAATTAATGCTTTAGCCCCAGCAGAAGCCTTGTCTATTGTTGTTGACGAGGAAGCGCATAGTATGGATATCGCTGTTGAAGATGATCAGTTGTCCCAAGCAATTGGTCGTGGGGGACAAAATGTACGGTTAGCCAGCCAGCTATCTGGCTGGGATTTAAATATCATGTCAGCCACAGACGCAGACAAAAAAGCAGAAACAGAAATTAGCGCACTAATTGAAGTGTTTATGAAGGAGCTAGATGTCGATGAAGATGTCGCCCTTATCTTGGCGCAAGAAGGTTTTTCAGGCCTAGAAGAAATAGCCTATGTGCCAGAACAAGAAATGTTAGACATTGAAGAGTTCGATGCCGATATAGTGGCTGAACTGCGTTCACGAGCACGTGATGTCTTGTTAACGAAAGCGATTGCTAATGAAGAACAATTGGACATGGCGGAGCCCGCACAAGATCTATTAGAGATGGAAGGCATAACAGAGGACTTAGCTAAAATACTAGCCAGTAAAGGCATCGCTACAGTGGATGAGTTAGCTGAACAATCGGTAGACGAGTTAATAGAAATAGAGAGCATCGATGCTGAGCAAGCAGCCACACTAATCATGAAAGCACGAGAGTCATGGTTTACTGATGAACAAACTGAAGCAGGGGAATAAGCAATGAGCGATATAAAGGTGAAAGACCTCGCTGCGACAGTTGGCGTAGAGCCAGAACGTCTGGTCGAGCAATTAAATGAAGCGGGAATAACTGTATCCAAATCATCGGATAAGATTACTGAAGAACAAAAGCAAACATTATTGATGTTTTTGCAGAGCCGACATAGTAAAACAGCCGATGGTGAAGTGACGGCACCTAAAAAGATCACATTGAAACGTAAATCAGTCAGTGAAATTAAGTTAGGTGGTGCCTCACGCAGCGGTGGCCGGAGTATCAGTGTAGAAGTCAGAAAAAAACGTACTTACGTCAAGCGTAGTGATACGGGTGACTCGGAAGCGACGGCTGAATTATTAAAACAAAAAGAAGCGGCAGATAAAGCCGCAGCCATACAACTAGCTGAAGAACAAGAAAAACAGCAGCAACAAGAAGAAGCGAATAATAAAGAGCGACAACAACTTGAAATAAAGAAGCAGCTTGATGATGAAGAAACTGCGCGTGAAGCAGCGATTATAGAAGCGGCATTAGCTGCTGAAAAACAAGCTGCTGAAGAAGCAAGGCTAGCTGCAGAAGAAGAGAAGAAAGCACTTGAGGCCGAAGCCAATGAACCTAAGAAGAAGGTGACTAAAAAAGCAGTGAAGAAACTCAGTGCTTCTCAGATTGCACATCAGAAATTAGAAGAAGCTGATGCTAAGCGTCGCGCTGCTAATCTAGCACGAGTAGAAGCCGAACGTGCTCTAAAAGAACGCAAAAAAGCACGTATTGAAGAAGCTGAGTTAGAAAAAGAAAGAGCCAAAGCTAAAGCCATTGCTGATCAGCAACTCAAAGAACAAAAAGAAGCCCGTGCTAAAGCCAAAGAAGAGAAATCAACAGACTCGCCAGTAAAAGAAAAAGAGAAAGAAAAAGCCAGTCGCAGTGGTCAACGCTATGGCAAGAGCAGTGACAATGAACGTCGTGAACTTCATGTGCAAAATGGGAAAGGTCGGCGTAAGAAAAAGAAAGGGGTCAACCATCAGCGGGCCTCGACATTGATGGAAACATCATCAGAGCATGGCTTCTCAATGCCAACAGCACCGATCGTCCGTGAAGTCAGTGTGGCTGACACGATTAGTGTGTCTGCTTTGGCACAGCGCATGTCGGTAAAAGCCGGCGAAGTCATTAAAGCCTTAATGGGGCTGGGAACGATGGCAACAATCAACCAAGTTTTAGACCAAGACACTGCGGTTATTGTTATTGAGGAAATGGGACATATTGCAAAACCTGTCCAAGAAAATGAAATTGAATTGTCATTACAAGCTAGTGATGATGTGGCTGATGGTATGCCAAGAGCCCCCGTTGTGACGGTTATGGGGCATGTTGACCATGGTAAAACATCGTTACTGGATTATATTCGACGTACTAAAGTAACCTCAGGTGAAGCCGGTGGTATCACACAACATATCGGTGCCTATAAAGTAGAAACGAGCCGAGGTGAAATCACCTTCTTGGATACGCCAGGGCATGCTGCATTTACAGAAATGCGTTTACGGGGCGCTCAAGTTACTGATATCGTTATTCTTGCTGTAGCAGCTGACGACAGCGTTATGCCGCAGACGATCGAAGCCGTACAGCACTCTAAAGCTGCGAACGCGACGTTAATTGTCGCCATGAATAAGATGGATAAAGAGGCTGCTAATCCAGACAGAGTAAAACAAGAGCTAGCAAATCATGACGTCATTCCAGAAGATTGGGGTGGTGATGTCCCGTTTATTCCTGTGTCAGCATTAACAGGGTTGGGAATTGAAGATTTATTAGATGCTATTACTTTGCAAGCCGAAGTAATGGAACTTAAAGCACCTGATACAGGCCCAGCAAAGGGAGCGGTAATCGAATCACGTTTAGATAAAGGCCGCGGTGTCATTGTCACTGTATTAGTCCAAAGCGGCACCTTGAAAAAAGGTGACATTGTAGTCGTAGGTCAGGAGTATGGCCGTGTGCGTGCGATGTTCAATGACCGTGGTGATAGTCTTACCGAGGCTGGTCCTTCAACTCCAGTTGAACTATTAGGATTGTCAGGTACACCAGCGTCTGGTGATGACTTACAAGTCGCTCCTGATGAACGTAAAGCTCGAGAAATTGCTCAGTTCCGTCAAACAAAAGCACGTGAAATTAAGATGGCACAGCAGCAAGCGGCTAAATTAGATGATATGTTTAACAAGATGGAAACCGGCGATGTTAAAACCTTGAATATTGTTGTCAAAGCTGATGTGCATGGTAGTGCTGAAGCAGTCAGCCAAGGATTGATAAAATTATCAACTGACAAAATAAAAGTCCGTATTGTTTCATCGGGTGTTGGTGGTATCAACGAAACGGATGCCCAATTAGCTGCAGCATCAGATGCGATTTTAGTCGGTTTCAACGTTCGTGCGGATAATACCGCTCGAAGAGTGATTGCTGAAAAAGGCTTAGATGTACAATACTTTAGTATTATTTATGACTTGATTGATGTTGTAACACAAGCAATGACAGGCATGCTTGAGCCCGTATACAAAGATGAAATCATCGGGTTAGCAAGAGTTGATGAAGTCTTTAGTTCTCCAAAATTTGGTGATATCGCTGGTTGCTTGGTAACGGAAGGCACCATTAAAAAAGCAAATCCGATTCGTGTACTACGTGACAATGTGGTGATTTATGAAGGCGAATTAGAATCATTACGACGCTTTAAAGATGATGTTAATGAGGTTCAATCTGGTGTTGAGTGTGGTATCGGTGTTAAAAACTACAAAGATGTTCAGCCAGGAGACCAAATTGAGGTCTTCGAACGTATTTTGATGAAACCGAGCTTATAATGGCGCAGGAATTTAGTCGTACTAGCCGAATTGGTGAGGTCATCATGCGTGAACTCGCTCAAATGATTCAGCAAGAAGTGTCCGATCCACGTGTAGGCATGGTTACAGTGTCTCATGTGGATATTACGTCAGATTTAAAATATGCCAAAGTGTATGTTACACGACTGAATGGCGTCGAGTCTGAGCAAGAGATCGATGAATGTATTGCAGGTTTGACTAATGCGGCTGGTTTTTTAAAACGAGGCATAGCCAAACGTGTTGAAATTAGAACCGTGCCTGATCTGAGATTTTTATATGATAAGTCATTAGAGCATGGCTTTCATATGGATGAGCTGATAGCGAAAGCCAATAAAGACCTATCTGACGACTAAGAGAACATGGGTCGTCGTAATAAAAAAGGCCGTAGTATTACGGGTATTATCATCATTGATAAACCAACGGGTCGTAGTTCAAACCATGTGTTGCAGCAAGTCAAGCGTCTATTTGGGGCAAAAAAAGCTGGGCATACGGGAAGCTTAGATCCGTTAGCAACGGGTGTGCTCCCCATTTGTCTGGGTGAAGCAACTAAATTATCATCCTATCTATTGGACGCAGACAAGCGTTATCATGTCACTTGTCAGTTGGGTATTATTACTGACAGTGGTGACTCAGATGGCAATGTAGTAGAAACAATGGCTGTCCCATCGTTCACAGAACAAATGATGCTCAATGTAATTGAACAATTTAAAGGTGAGCAACAACAAGTTCCCCCCATGTATTCTGCTCTAAAGCACAAAGGACTACCCCTTTATAAGTTTGCGCGACAAGGAATCGAAATAGAAAGAAAATCAAGATACATAAATATTTATGCTATTGCTCTGATTTCTTATACTCAAACTAGTTTCACTTTAGATGTCTGTTGCAGCAAAGGTACCTATATTAGGACTTTAGTAGAAGATATCAGTCATGCTTTAAACACGGGTGGCCATGTCACAGTGCTACGTCGTGTTGGAGCAGCAGGGTATGACATATCGGGTGCTATTTCACTCTCATCATTAACGTCATTAGCAGAGAAAAGTATGACAGCACTAGATGACATATTGTTACCGTCAGAAAATGCATTACCAAGTTGGCCCAGTGTGCTTGTGGATGAGCAACAAGTTATGGCGCTAAGGCAAGGTCAAACAGTTCAAGTATCCGACACATTCGAAAGCGCGAAAATTAGGTTGTTTGATCAACAAAAGATTTTTTTAGGATTAGGTGAAATGTCTGAAAATGGCACTGTGTCACCAAAGCGAGTTTTTGTTGTAGATGAAGCCTCGTAAAACCCTTGTTTATCATATAGAAACTCGGTAAACTTACGGCCTTTAATTGGTCGGATATTTTGGTCTTCAAGGGCTGAAATAATCCAGAATTTAACTAGTAGGATTAACCTACGAAAAGTTGGAGTTGTTAATGTCATTATCATTAGAACAAACAAAAGAAGTTATC
>JBLIIN010000068.1:0-8034 GCA_047635075.1 Methylophagaceae bacterium
GAGACTAGAGACGCATTGGGTGCTGTTTTTATAAGCTGTAAGGCAGGGCGAATGGTGTTTGCAGTGGTATCAATGGCACCTGAAACAAGCCCATCCACATGGTTTTGTTGCAACATCATTGTTCCTAATACCACCTTGTCTTGAAGTGCTTCTTTAGCGATGACTTCGGTCATGGCTTTATGTTTGCGAAGTTCAATTAAAGGAGCAACGTACTTTTGATATAAATCACTAGGCCGTTGAACAGAAAGGCCTTCAGGTAGAATAATACCTTGTTGCTTTGCAATTCTATAGACCTCTTCAGGCTCGGCTAATAGAATACACTTAGCAATGTTTCGCTCGCAGCAAATAGCAGCTGCTTTTATTGTTCTGGGTTCGTCACCTTCAGGCAATACAATCGTTTTGTTTGCTAATTGAGCTAAACGGGTCAGTTTGTGTCTAAATGCGGGCGGCGACAGTCTTGTTACACGTATGGCCTTTGTTGACAGGGCGCTTAACCATTGATCATCTATACAGGTAGCAGTGTGGTCCATGACCTTATTGATTCTCTGTTCATCGTCCACAGGTACTTCTTGATTAAAATTATGTAGATTAGAGGTGGTCAACCAAGTGTCTTCTTGAACCAGCATGATAGGTAAGCCAGTTCGTAATGCCTGATCGCAGAGCTTAAGAATATTAGGCGCGGGCCGGTATCCGCCAGTTAACAATAAGGCGCCTATCTTAGTGCCGTTAAGGGTCGCTAAACAAGCTGAAACGATAATATCATTGCGGTCGCCAGATATAATTAATAACGCACCTGGTTTTAAGACCGAGGTCAGGTTATGGATTTCTCTGGCGCATAAATGCACACTTCTTAAACGACGATGGAGGTAGTCTCCCTTATTAATAAGTTCAGCATTCATGTGACGCCCCACATCCTGTACGCGAGGGGCTAAAAGCTCAAAATTCCAAGTTATGCAGCCTAAAAGAGGGAAGGATTTTGAAAAGACTGGTAGTTTAAACAAGTCTTTAATAATACCGCCAGACTTAATGTTATGGCCATCGTCAACGATATCGGTCCCCAAACGACCTTGGACATCTAAAGGCTCATTTGTTTTATTTAAGATACAGCCAATGACGCGTTTGCCTTTATGGCCACCATAGTTGTCAGCAACAATTTCTATTTTGTCATTAAGCTGATTTAGGGATAAATTTTTGGGCGCGCCAACCAGTATTATTTCGGCATCAAGTGCTTGACAAATAGCGCGATTTATCTTCACTGCATAAGGGTGGTCGGGAGTTGAAATAAGCCCTTCCATAATGATGATGCTTTCGTCTTGAGCTTGCTTGTCAAAACTACCGACTATTTCTTCAAGGAGTTCATTTTTTTTGTCGTCACCCATTAGATCTTCAACATAGGCCGTTGATAAGGGCGTAGCCATTTTACTAAACCCCATGTTTCTAAGAATACGGGTCGATTTGTCAGTTAGGTCATCACCCTGTTTAGGTTGAGCAATAGGCTTAAAAAAGTTTACCTTTAACCCTCGTTGTTGCAGGGCTCTTACTAGGCCTAGACTTATGCTGGTCAAGCCAGCACCACTGCCAATAGGTATCAACATTATGCGATGGGTCATTACTTACCTTATGGTCTAAGTTTGATAGACTTTAAATGTTTAATTATAATTTTTGCTGATACATGACATCACTGTTCAATAAGACAAACTCTATTGCTGGGAAAGTCGAGCAGCATCTTGGGCAATGACCCATTCTTCATTTGTGGCTATCGCGAATACTGAGCAAGAGCCTGCCTGATTTATAGCACCTGATCGGCCCAATTTCATTTCCTCGTTAAGCCCCGTGTCAATACTCAATCCTAAATGAGACAACTCAGATACCACTTTATTACGTACATAAACAGAGTTCTCACCTATGCCACCAGTGAAGATTAGAGCATCTAATGGTCCCACTACAGCTAGGTAAGCACCAATATATTTGACTAGACGATAGCAAAACATATCTAGCGCAAGTTGGGCTTGTTTATTGCCAAGTTTTGCTTGTTGCTCTAGCTCTCGGCAATCATTAGTTAATTGTGATATGCCCAGTAAGCCTGATTCTTTGTTGAGTAAACTATTAACTTGTGATGCAGAGTATCCTAATTGGTCAGTCATAAAGCTAGGTAAACTTGGGTCTATATCACCACTTCGAGTCCCCATGATTAAGCCTTCTAGAGGCGTAAACCCCATGCTGGTATCCACAGTCTTTCCCTGTTTGATTGCGGTCACACTGCAACCATTGCCTAAATGAGCCGTAATTAAGTTACATTTTTCGATGTTTTTATCGAGCAGTTTTGCTGCTTGATGTGCTACAAAGTAATGGCTGGTACCGTGGAAACCATATTTGCGAATGCCGTGTTTTTGATATAAATGATAAGGCAATGCGTATAAAAAAGCTTTTTTGGGTAAGGTTTGGAAAAAAGCAGTATCAAAAACAGCTATTTGAGGTAATTCGGGAAAGGCGAGTAATGCGCTGTTTATGCCGGCCAAGTTGGCGGGATTGTGCAAAGGAGCCATTAACGATGTTTTATTGATCCCTTCAATTACCGAATCATCGATGCGTACTGATTTTGCGAATAGTTCTCCACCATGAACGACTCTATGACCTATGGCAACGATTTGGTGTTTAAGCTGTTCAAACTGTGCCAATATTTTAACGATATTTTGTAGTGATTTTTGATGATCAGTTTTGGGGGGTAAGCGTTGACTTGTTTTTTTACCATCTGATTCATAAGTGAGCAGAGGGTTGTTAGTAAAAAGGTTTTCAGCAAGTCCTTTCAGAGGCGTTTTGCCGGTTGCGGGTTGAATAATTGCAAATTTGATAGATGAACTGCCGCAATTCAAAACTAGTATGTAGGAGTCAGCATTAGACACTTGAACTTATTTCCTAAGTAACAAAAAACCAACAAGATAAACCAAACGATTTATCCAAGAAAATTCTGCTTTAGTTTAGCATCATCACCTCGCTGCATGAGCTGGCTTGTTAAAAGCAATGCATTCAGGAAGAGAGACACATTTATTTGATCGTTAGAATCTTTGTCTTGGCACTAATTTCAATAGGCCCCCTGGGAGTAAGTTAATTCATAGCTATGTGAATAGACTTCAAAGATTAGACCAAATGGATCCTCGACGTAACACATTTTATAGGGTTTCTCTCCTGGATAATATTCTCGTATTGGCATCCGTTGTTTGCCACCATGAGCTACAATTTTTTCAACCAGCCCTTCAATATCTGGGTCCTGCACACAAAAATGAAACGTGCTTGTTTTCCAATATTCAAAATCCTTTGGGGTTTCATTGTTTTTAAACTCAAACATTTCGATACCAATTTTGTCTCCGGTCGACATATGAGCAATTTTAAAAGACCCCCAACCGCTTCCAAAGACATCTATACACATTTGCCCAATCGGTGAATCCGACTCTTCAGTGATAACAGTGGGCTCCATAATGTGATACCAGCCCATAACGTCGCTATAGAATTTAGCTGCCTTGTCTACATCGGGTACAGAAATACCAATATGGGAAAATGTTCTTGGATAGGTACTCATACTTTTTATCCTCAATGGGAGTTTGTGACATATTAGCGCTACTAAATGCGCATTATTTGGGCATGACGGCGATGTTTAGACTGTTCTTCTACTCGAATAGATCAAGTAGCGTTTGCCCTGTAAAATGACTAAGCCCCCATTGGCTGAGCGATAGTGAAATATCAAAACCAAACTCGTTAGCAGTGGATTCTCAACTATCCCAAACTTCATTTTCATTCATCAGGCTAACCTATTCTCGCAGTTCATATTGACGCATCGGTTTCACATCAATCTCGGAAATAGTGTCTGTAAGCCCATATTGCGCAGCCGCGACTTGATGTCGCCGTCTTTGCCAATTAAAGTCACATCATCATCATCCGTGTTGATGATCTGTTATGTATGGCCTAGTAAATCAGCTGAAAGCACTCCGTGATAGTGACTAAGCAACGGATCATCTTTGATACTAACCCCCACAATATCACGCTTATCAATTTTAGTACGATAGGCTTCTAGTCGGTGGCCCAGTTTGTATTTCATATCAAGATGGTTAACGAGGACAAGCCTTTTTTTTCACTGTAAAGTATTAATATTATTGAGTATTACTAACTGGCTACCAATTACTGCCGAATTAAAAGAATAGCAATATTGAAATAATATATCCCCTATTAAGCGCTAGGATTCAACATTAAAAAATTAAATAAGTGAGTTTCTTATAATTTGTTTGAGAGGACGGGGGATTTCATTTTTAATAATCACGGATATCTTGCGTTGAATATAGTCTGCTCTTGATTGTTGCTGCTAGTCAATTGACTGAGTCTATATTGGCCCGTTGAAAAGGCCGATGATCGCGTACAATGCACACCATGATAAAGCTACAAGACCTGTCAGTCCGTCGAGGCATCCGATTATTATTTGAATCCGTCAATTTAACGATTAACCCTGGCATTAAAGTGGGACTAACGGGGGCTAATGGGACGGGGAAATCGAGCTTGTTTGCTTTATTACAAGATAAGTTACAAGCTGATCATGGAAGTGTCTCTTTCCCTCCTCATTGGGTTACGGCGCATGTGGCACAAGAAACGCCTGCCGTTGATGTCTCAGCATTGGATTATGCTCTTCAAGGTGATTCTGAATATGTTTTGTTGCAATCGGCGCTAGCTAAAGCTGAAGCGGATCACGATGGGACTAAGCAGAGTGATTTACATGATCAATTAGCAGCAATTGATGCCTATACAGCGCGGAGCCGTGCGGGTAAATTATTACACGGTTTAGGGTTTAAGGCGGAACAAGAATTATTGCCTGTGACCCATTTTTCCGGCGGCTGGCGGATGCGCTTAAACTTGGCACAAGCCTTAATGTGTCGTTCTGACTTATTGCTGCTTGATGAGCCGACCAATCATTTAGATATGGAAGCGGTGTATTGGTTAGAAGAGTGGTTACGAACCTATCAGGGTACCTTGGTCCTAATCTCGCATGATCGGGACTTCTTAGATCGGGTAGTGACGCAAGTTTGTCATATTGAACATCAAGCGATAAAAAGCTATACCGGGAATTATTCTGATTTTGAATTAGCCCGAGCAGAGCATTTAGCTAATCAACAAGCAGCGCATCAAAAACAGCAACGAGAAGTGGCTCATATTCGCAGCTACATTAATCGCTTTAAAGCCCAAGCAACCAAAGCGAGACAAGCCCAAAGCCGGATAAAAGCATTAGAACGAATGGAGTTGATTGCACCCGCCCATGTTGATTCACCATTTCATTTTCGTTTTTTACCACCTACACGTCTTACAACACCCTTATTGAGTCTGGACAAGATTGCGGTTGGCTACGGCGAGACGCCATTATTGTCAGGGATTAAGTTATCATTAGCACCCGGAGATAGGATAGGGCTCTTGGGTCCCAATGGGGCTGGCAAATCAACGCTGATTAAACTCATTGCTGGTGAGTTGGCGCCATTGCAAGGTAAACGCAAAGAAGCGAAAGACATACGAATCGCTTATTTTGCCCAGCATCAGCTCGAGCAGTTGTATGTTGACGATAGTCCGGTAAAGCATCTGCAACGCCTTGACCCCAAGGCATCAGAAGGCGACTTACGTAACTTTATTGGTGGGTTCGGCTTTCATGGTGATGATGCTTTAGTGCCAGTGGGCCCTTTTTCTGGTGGTGAAAAAGCCCGTCTTGTTTTGGCCCTATTGGTTTATCAAAAGCCGGCCGTACTGTTATTAGATGAACCGACCAACCATTTAGACTTAGAGATGCGTCTAGCGTTAACGATGGCATTACAAGACTTTGAAGGTGCGTTGATTGTGGTATCCCATGATCGACATTTGATACGAACAGTAGCCGATGATTTATGGTTGGTAGCTGATGGGCAAGCAAAAACATTTGACGGTGATTTAGATGACTATCGCCAATGGTGCTTGAGCAAAGACAAACCACTTAAAACAGACATATCTGGTGCAATAGCTAATTCTAAAAAAGAAGATAGGCGTGCAGCAGCTGATGCGAGGCAGAAGTTACAGCCTTTAAGAAATAAGATTAAAAAAGCAGAAAAAGAAATGAATGCATTGCAAAAAGTGATTGGCAATGTCGAACACCGGCTAGTTGATAACAGTTTGTACGAAGCGGCCAAGAAAGATGAGTTAAAAGGTCTGTTAACTGAACAAGCAGCAGCAAAATCACAATTAGAGTTGGTAGAAATGGCTTGGTTAGAAGCCAGTGAGGCCATAGATTTAGCAACACAACAAGCTTAAGTTAAAGCTTATTAAATTGAGGAAAGAATGTGGCTTTATTGTCATTAAAACAAATCACCGTCAGCTATGGCGGACCCAACTTATTAAATAATGTCGATTTTCAACTCGACCGCGGTGAGCGTGTCTGTCTGGTAGGGCGAAATGGTGCTGGTAAATCAACATTAATGAAGTTAATCGCCGGTGAGTTAACTCCTGATGGTGGCGAAATTAGAGGCCAAGACTTAAAGATTGCACGCCTTGAGCAAGAAGTCTCGGGTAGTACTGATGGGAGTGTTTTTGATGTCGTCGCCCGAGGGCTTGGTGAAGTTGCGCCATTATTAATCGAATATCATCATGTACTTCACCAACTAGAAACCGATGCCTCTGAGACAGTGCTAGCGGCTTTAGCAAGAGCCCAAAGTAAATTAGAAGCAGCGGATGGCTGGAGTGTTGAACAACGTGTTGAGAGTGTTATTTCTCGCCTATCGTTAAATGCTGATAATGAGTTTTCAGCATTATCAGGCGGGATGAAACGCCGGGTTTTGTTGGCACAAGCCTTAGTGAAAGAACCCGATGTTTTATTGTTGGATGAGCCAACCAACCATTTGGATATTAATTCGATTACTTGGTTAGAAGAGTTTTTAAAAAGTTATAGCGGCACTGTTTTGTTCATCACCCATGACAGGACATTCTTACAAGCTTTAGCAACCCGTATTGTTCAGTTGGATCGCGGAAATTTAGTCAGCTTTCCGGGTGACTATCGAAGCTTTCTTCAACGCAGAGAAGCCTTATTAGCCGAAGAAGAGTCGCAAAATGCTTTATTCGATAAGAAACTAGCACAAGAAGAAGTCTGGATTCGCCAAGGTATAAAGGCACGCCGAACTCGTAATGAAGGACGCGTCAGGGCGTTAGAACAACTGCGCCGAGAACGGGGCCAACGACGGGAGAAGTTGGGCAATGTTAAAATGGAATTGCAGGATGCACAACGCAGCGGTAAATTAGTGGTAGAAGCTGAAGACTTAATGCAAAGTTATGGCGGCATAACTTTATTCTCAGGTTTCACAACGTCAATTCAACGTGGTGACCGTATTGGCGTTATTGGACCTAATGGCTGTGGTAAGAGTACTTTACTGTCAATTTTACTAGGCAAGAATAATCCTGAACAAGGTGAAGTAACTTTAGGCACTAACTTAGAAGTCGCTTATTTTGATCAGTTACGCAGCCAGCTCGATGAAGAAGCAAGTGTGGTTGATAATGTTGGGCAAGGTAGTGATTTTGTCGAAATAAGCGGTGCGCGCAAACATATTATGGGGTATCTGCAAGACTTCCTCTTCACACCTGAAAGAGCCAGAACACCCGTTAAAGCCTTATCGGGCGGCGAGCGAAACCGATTGTTACTAGCTAAACTGTTCACCCAGCCCGCTAATTTATTAGTGATGGATGAGCCAACTAATGATTTAGATGCTGAAACCCTAGATTTATTGGAAGATTTATTGATGAATTATCATGGTACTTTATTGTTAGTCAGCCATGACAGGGCATTTCTTAATAATGTGGCTACGAGCACCATCGTGTTTGACGATGATAATCAAGTAAGAGAGTATGTGGGTGGTTATGATGATTGGGTCAATCAACGCCAACTAGATCAACATGAGACGACAGGAAAGACAAAAGCAACCGCTAAGCCGATTAAGTCAGGGGGTAAAAAATCTAGTTTAACTTACCAAGAGCAACTAGATTTAGCCG
>JBLIIN010000069.1:0-7964 GCA_047635075.1 Methylophagaceae bacterium
GAGCGAATGAGCATACGTTCAAATTCAGGACAACTACGCAGGAACTCTTGATATTCGTCTTCGCTACAAAAATCCATCACTCGCTCTACACCAGCCCGATTGTACCAACTACGATCGAACAGCACCATTTCACCCGCCGCGGGTAAGTGCTCAACATATCTTTGAAAATACCAAGATGATTTTTCTTTTTGAGTGGGTGTACCCAAAGCGACAACATGACATAATCGCGGGTTAAGACTTTCAGTTATCCGTTTAATCACACCGCCTTTTCCTGCTGCATCACGGCCTTCAAAAATCACCACGACTTTTAGTTTTTTATGTTTAATCCACTCTTGCATTTTTACCATTTCGACCTGAAGTCTAGCTAGTTCCTTATGGTACTTCTTGTTGTCTATTTTTTTTGATTTTGCCTTGACATCACCCGTTTTCATCTTATTACCACCTAAGCGTTATGGTTCCAGACATTAAAAAATACCATTGGGATAAGCCTGAGTAAATCCCGAAATCTTTAGTCTATAGTGCACTATGCCCTGAAATTGAATAGAGTAGTTGCTGAATAGTCTAATTTTTATTATTTAGTGATACCCCCTTGAAATTAACCCTAGGACCTGACGAAGAGTTCTAATGGTTGCACATCAATAAGGCAGTGAAGTCGATCTAACAAACACTAAAGTAAAATAAACGAGGTTTTTACTCTCCATACCCTAAATCAACCTAACCAGTAGTCGTACTTTTTATTCGTCGGGTCATTTAGGTGGTAAGATCTCAGGCTATGAAAATACCAAAACAAATCCAGCCCCTTGTTGATGATGGTTTAGTCGACGAAGTCCTAAGTCGATTAATGAGTGGCAAAGAAGCTGATGTCTATGTTGTTCTATGCGGTAATGAAATTCGCTGTGCCAAAGTATATAAGGATGCGGTTAAGCGCAGTTTTAAAAAAGCAGCGCAATATCAAGAAGGACGTAAAGTTCGCAACAGTCGCCGTGGTCGTGCAATGGAAAAAGGATCTAAATTCGGGCGAAAACAACAAGAAGAAACTTGGCAAAATGCTGAGGTCGATGCACTCTATCTGCTCGCAGGTGCTGGAGTGCGTGTACCACAGCCTTATGATTGCCTTAATGGTGTTCTGCTCATGGAGTTAATCACCGACGAGGCAGGAGAAGTCGCACCACGCCTAAACGACATTACCATGTCTGTTGAACAAGCACGTGAGGATCACAGCATCATGATGCACTATGTCATGCAAATGCTCTGTGCGGGTATTGTGCATGGCGATTTGTCTGAATTTAATGTTTTGGTCGATGAAAATGGCCCCGTGATAATTGACTTACCCCAAGCTGTTAATGCTGCCGCTAATAACAATGCACAAGCGATGTTGGAACGAGATGTAAATAATATGACGCGTTACTACAGCCAATACGCACCAGAATTAATTGACAGCCGATATGGTAAAGAAATCTGGGCACTATTCGAAAATGGTGAGCTGCAGCCAGATACTGAACTTACTGGCTATTTCGCAGAACAGACTCAAACTGCTGATGTCGATGGTGTAATGGTTGAAATAAAATCAATTATTGAAGAAGAACAAGACCGGCAACAACGCATACGTGAGGCCAATGAAGAGGATTGATCTCATATACTAGCATCAATATTGGTGAATCTGTTGCTCAATAACACCGTGCTTAGAATATATCAGCGAATAATCACTAAGCAATGGCATATCAGCTTAGAAAAATTAAAGTTTTTTTAGTCTAAGAGTCTACTTTATCAATAATCATATCATTACAAGGCTCTGATTTTGGCTCAACCCTAGGCACTGACTTTATCCAGCCTCTTAATGTTCTAATGAACATTCTGTCGCAAGACTCAGCAATTAAAATGCCTCTTTCATAGCGCTTTTTGCCGGCAAAGTTGTAACTGATTGTTTGCTCTTGTTCGGCACTCGGTACCACTAACTTATTTTCAATATCAGAAATAGCAAGTTCTATCGAGTGGGAGAA
Source organism: Methylophagaceae bacterium (assembly GCA_047635075.1). Taxonomy (GTDB): domain Bacteria; phylum Pseudomonadota; class Gammaproteobacteria; order Nitrosococcales; family Methylophagaceae. The sequence goes on from JBLIIN010000069.1 coordinate 2,001, forward strand.
TAAATCAATACTTGTTGTTGTCAATTCAAGATCTTGTATATTTAAGGGCAAAGACAAGACTTTAATCAGGTTGGTATACAGCAACTTGTCTTTGGCTTTATTAGAGTAAAATCGAATCGAATTATATAACACCATTGTATTTTTACTTTCGATAATAAAGAAAACTGGCGTGCTTTCCATCACCCAATTTGAAATACCTTCATTACTCTCTACAATATTCTTTCGCTCAATATTCACTAATGCTTGCGTTAATAGCTCAGAATTATGGAAATTTTTAATCGCCTCATTAAAAGGCATTAACACCTTATCTGCCTCTTGCTGCATGGATTTATTCTGGGCATTTAATATCATATTGTTAACTAAAAGAACACCGGCAAAAAATTCTGGTAAAACTGCGAAAAACACCCCAACCCCACCTATTTCCGCCTTATCTATTCCTAAGCCGCTGATTGTGGCCTTATCATAATTTGCGAAGCCTTTGTAGTTGACTCGCGGCGAATCGGACTCTGGTATAACAAGGTTTACTAATTCGCCAACTGGAAACACACCGACTTCCAGAGGGGAATATTCAGTATATGGAACCGATTCATGACCTGCACAACCCGCTAAGAATAGTATGCTTAAAATAACGATTAAGCGCCTCATAAATTGTTCAGCTTTGTTGCTTTAATGGCGTCAATTATCTTAACTTTCCCTTCTTCGAGGACCTGATAATAAGAATTAGTTAATGCTGGATACATCGGTGGCTCATTCCATATATGATGTGTACTCTTTTCCAGTTCGATCGGATAATAAAAGTCAAAAGTATTAGTCTCAAGATCAACTAAATAAATATTGGTTGAAAAAATAGTCCGAGGGTCTGTGACAGGAAAATGAGCAAAGTAACCTCTTGTAATACCTAGCTTGTTAACTTCAATAATTAACAAATGAGTCAGGTTATGAGGCTTTTTGTAGCTAGAATAATCAAAATTACATGCATTTTCCAAGTTTGATTTATTTTCTGGTAGCCCTTTTGAACTAAACACTTCATCTAGAATGCGTACATCAACTTTATGTTCTTTTAGAACATCAGCGATCTTATCTTTTATGCTGGGCAGGTTTTCATCGCCTAACCTTTCAATGTGTCTCGACAACAAGGAATTTGCAGATTTTGCCGCTACAACACACATCAAACAGTTCGCACCATAGATGTACATATCTCTTGGAGGGACTTTCGTCATAGCAATTCCAACAGTTCTTGGCTTGCCTTGCCAATAATTATCAGCCTTAGGAATAGAATATTGTTGTGATGTAGCCGCACACCCCACTAAAAACAGCGTTAACGACACAAATGTTATAACTTTTATCACAATCGCTAGACCATTAAAAGTGTCGAGAAGTTCTGTTGACAAGATCAATACAAAATTAGGCTGAGTTAATAGTTAATCTCAAGTCTCTTAAACATCATATTTATTAATCTTTTGATCTAATCTAACGGTCTTTGAAAAAGATGTTGACCCAACAAAAGATTCCAGACTGAAAGATATCGCCCACAGGTAATACTCATTGTGTGTTTGAATTAGCTGGGCTCTAGTCTTAACCCACTTGCCAGATAGAGTCCTTTTAAACGATTAGGATTTTAGTCTTAAAGCCGAGTAAATTTATCAACAGTCGTCAAAGACGCTGATTGCTATTCAAGCGGTGTTACCAGGGGTACAAAGACAACCAGTAACCGCCCCATATTATCAGCAGCAGACCGGTAGTCAGCCGCAAATAGCGAGATGAAACGGGTCCTACCTTCTCTAGCAACACAAACACCGTAATCAACAATACCCACAGCATGTTCATCACACCGACAGCAAATAACACCACCATGAGTGCCCAGCAGCAGCCAATACAGTATAAACCGTGATGTACGCCAACTCGAAAAGCACCAAAATGACCGTCCTTCCACGAGGTCATCAAGAAGCTCAATGGACTTCGACACTCAGTCAAACATGCATCTTTAAGAGGTGTCCATTGATACAAGCCTGCAAGAATCAGAATGCTGCCGCTCAATAAATAGCTTCTGCTGTTCATCATTGGGGTGAGCAAACCACTTTCATGCAGCGGGTATTGTATTGCCGAAGCAACGACACTAAAGAGTGACCACGCGACTAAATAACCTATCAAAAATATAAAGGTCGGGCTATAGGGTAAGCCTTTTTTTTGTTTACCCTTATTAACAGCGGTATACATCAAGACCATCGGGACAACCGAAGGCGTCATCATCGCGACCATCATCACAGCCCACATAATAAACAACATCCAAAAATCATGCAGTCCCCACGATCGTGTCCCACCTTGCGGGGGCATCCACATATCGACCAGGTGCATATTTTCCATCGCCCAGCCCATGTAGAACATATAAGCCCAGCCCATTGCACTCACTAAAAATACACCGCCATAAACTATTATCCGATCACGCAATGAAAGTTGTGGGGGCATAGCAGGTAATGTGGTGGTTTTGTTATCTTGATTCGACATGATTAGTTCTGTAGTATGAAAATGTTCCAAGTTTAACTAAACTAACATCTAGTAATGAAAATGTCAGAAACGCTATATACATAAAAGGTTATCAGAGACCTTAATTTAACGATACTAAATTCTTACTAACCAATGAGGTTAACATGTCAGATAATTGGAAGATAACCGGGCAATACTTTGAATCATGCAACTGTGATATGGTCTGCCCCTGCATATTTTTAGCTCCTCCCACCGAAGGCTTTTGTGAAGCTCTGATAGGTTGGCACATTGAAAAAGGCCACTTAGATGATGTCGAGCTAAATGATTTGAAAGTGTCAGCTTGGTTGCATTCACCAGGCTCTTTAACAGACGGTAACTGGAGACTCGCACTCTACATCGACGAGCGCGCAACAGAAGCACAAAAAGATGCCATCGTCGCCCTTTGGAGCGGAAATCATGGTGGTCATCTAGCGATTATTGCAGGTTTAGTTGGCGAAATCATGAGCGTGAAACAAGTGCCTATCGAATTTACTCAAAAAGGTCGCACTCATTATCTGAAAGTAGGTGACTTTGCAGAAAATACCATGCATGAAATAGAAGGTGAAGATGGCGGAGAAGTTAAAGTATCTAATCATCCCTTAGCAGTTTCTCCTAGTGAACCTTTAACCATCAGCAGATCCGAAGCAGTGATCTACAATGATAATGGTTATACATGGAAACAATCAGAAACGGTTGGCTTATCAGCACCCTTTACCTACGCTGCATAACTAAACAATATAATACAAGTAAAAAAGCCCTATTTTTAAATAGGGCTTTTTTTTTTGCGATATTCAAAGTGCTTTTAACCTAGGTCCCTCAAATCACAGTCATGTTGTCAAAGCATTCCTTCTTTAATTATAAAGTCGACAATGAATGCTAGACCCTCGCCTGTTTTAAGGTTCGTGAACACATAGGGCTTTTCACCTCGCATTCGTTTGGTATCACTGTCCATGACTTCTAATGACGCGCCAACGTAAGGCGCTAAATCAATTTTGTTAATGATTAATAAATCTGAGCGCGTAATACCAGGGCCACCCTTTCTTGGAATTTTTTCCCCTTCTGCAACATCAATGACATAGATCATCATGTCCGCTAATTCAGGACTGAACGTCGCTGATAAATTATCGCCACCACTTTCAATAAATATGAGTTCCAAATCTGGAAATTTTAGGCTCAAGTCTTCGACTGCTGCCAAGTTCATCGAGGCATCTTCTCTGATGGCTGTATGTGGACAGCCACCCGTTTCAACTCCCACTATTCGATCGGCAGACAATGCATTACTGTTGGTTAAGAACTGAGCATCTTCTTTAGTATATATATCATTGGTCACCACTGCCAGCTGAAAGTTATCACGCATTGCCTTACAGAGTGAATCCAATAAAGCAGTTTTACCTGAGCCAACTGGCCCGCCTACTCCTATTCTTAGTGGTGCTTTTTTAGTTTCTAGCCTTGCGGTATTTTTATTCATCAGTCTTCTCTTAATTAAGATCTAAATAATCGGGTGTATTGGGTTTCATGCCGTGCACTTACATAAGCTACTACTGGTGAAGAACTGCCAATATCCTCATCACTCATGGCCATTCCTCGTTGAACTGAAAAAGCCAGTGGTTGTGCAAGATCTTGTAAAATACGTTGTCCGGCAGCTTGTCCTAATGGAACCAGTTTGACGCCCGAAATAACCATATTCTCTAACCAGGCCCATGCAAAACCCTGTGCTGCCTGTTCTATCGGTATTTTCCATTGTTCTATCGTATAAGCAAATCCCGCCGTTTGTGTTTTTGCCAAAACACTTTGCCATGATGACGATGGAATCTCCATATTTAAGTCTATTAATAACCGGGTCATGGCGCGTCCCCGATTAACTTCTTCTAGCCTCAATTCGCTGGTTTCCCTATGGGCAATCAAGATATCGGACCAGGCTGATAATGCTTTTTCATCTTTATCTTGGCAGGCTTTAAACATCCTAAGTAATAACGGAATTTCTAGGTATTGTAAGTTGGTTTCAACCAAATCTAACAACCACTTTTTCAGGTCTGCTTCCGTTGTCATCCATTGGCATTCAACCGCCCATTCCAAACCTTGTGAATAGGTGAAGCCACCAATCGGCAATGTACTACTGCATAATTGCATCAACCGTATTAAGCTGATATCAGCATTAATAGTCATTTATAAGCGGCGACGAACCAATAAAAATATGACCAACACCATGCCAGCCGTTAACGGCCAAACATGTTCCGGGCTCGCAAAAACATGCCAAAAGTTCTCTAATAAACTAACACCGTGATCTTCATGGGCATGAGCTATTAGTGGCAATAAGCTTATTGCTAGAATGATTATCTTATTCATAACGCTTTGTCCTTTGTATTAATGTTCATGATGATGAGTGCCATCACCTTCGTAGGCACCCGACTCGGGTTCAAAAGTAGCTTCGACACTGTTGACTGTTAAACCCAGGCGTCTTAGCATGTCATCTAGTACATGATCATGCAGATATTGAAGTCGCCCTGGGTTAATTTGCAAAGCGACATGACGATTACCCAGGTGATAACATGCTCTAGCCATCAATAGAACATCTTCACAGACGACTGACGAGACGGTTTCTTTAGCTGCTATTATTTTAACGATTACCCCATCATCGCCAGTTAATATATCGCCATTCTTGAGTACTTGTCCTCTTTCTAAAAATAATCCAACATCTCGTCCATCATCGAGTACCGCCCTCAACCTGCTTTTCACTCTACTGGATAATGGTAATGTTAATGTCGCTTGTTCTTTGACCTGTGTCTTTATTTTATTTGTTAAATTAATCATATTAAAATAGGAAGTATCGTTGGGCGAGAGGCAATTCAGTTGCTGGTTCACAGGTCAAAAGCTTGCCATCAGCAAAGACTTGGTAAGTCTGTGAATCAACTTCTATCTTGGGTTGATAATCATTAAGCACCATATCGGCCTTAGTAATATTTCGGCAGTTTTTAACTACGCCAATCATGCTTTTCAGATCAAGTTGTTTCGCTATATCGGCCTGTTTAGCCGCTTGCGACACAAAGGTCATTCTGGTTGCATGACGTGCACCTGCCAGGCTACCGAACATTTTTCGATAATGAACCGGTTGTGGCGTTGGAATCGAAGCGTTAGGATCCCCCATCGGTGCAGCAGCTATCATGCCCCCTTTAATAATCAGGCTGGGTTTGGTTGCAAAAAAAGCTGGCGACCATAATATAAGATCCGCTAGTTTACCGACTTCGACCGAGCCGACTTCATGTGCAATCCCATGGGTAATGGCAGGGTTAATGGTGTATTTAGCAATATAACGGCGTGCTCTAAAGTTATCAGCTTCGGGGTTTTTTTGTTGGTCTTCTGGTAACAAACCCCGTTGCACTTTCATCTTATGAGCTGTTTGCCAAGTTCGAGTGATTACTTCGCCCACGCGACCCATCGCTT